>JBFJNS010000136.1:0-7419 GCA_041618055.1 Binatia bacterium | reverse complement strand
TGGATTTCCTCCTTGTCCATTTCACTTGGCTTTATTGTACCGCTTCTTAGAAACTGCCAGCGGCCGCGCAAGCCGTCCTATGGGTTTCACCTGAACAGTAGCGGGTCAAAATAAGGGACGTGAAGCCAATCAACCTGGCTTCCGCCCTCGCCGTTTTTCAAGTGCTGTCGATGACCGGTGTTATACTGGCCATTTTTCCAGACGGTAAGCCTGGTCCCAAAAAAGAAACTCGTAGCGGCTGCTTAGAACAAAATGGCAGCGCATGAGCTTTCGCTCTTCGGCGCTGGCGCGGGCTCCCAGATGATCGATCAATTGGATCTGTTCACGTACCGGCTTCCAATATTCTTCCGAGGCATAGGTCTCGATCCAGCGGCGATAGATGGCCGGTTTCCGCGGGCGCGCCCTGTAAAGTTTTTTCCCCACTTCGCCGTAAATCCAGTAGCAGGGCAAGACCGCAGCCACCAATTCTCCGAGGGTCCCGCCGCAAGCGATCGCCTGCAGGTGCTTGGTGTAGGCCTCAGTGACAGGCCCCTTGGGGGTCGAGTCGAGCTGCCTTGCGGAAAGACCGAGGGTTTTGCCGAAGGCGGTATGAAAACTTCGCTCCACCTCGACGGCGATCAGGGCGTGGCGGGCAAAGATATCCAGGGTTTTAAGATCCGAGGACTTGGCTCCGCCCAGGCAAAGCACCTGAGCGAAATCCAGAAGGTAGCGGTAGTCATGAAGCATGAAGTAGGTAAAGCGTTCCATGGAAAGGGTTCCGGAGCACAGTTCCCGAAGGAAGGGATGCGCATGAACGACATCCCAGATTTTTTTCGCCTCGCCCCTGAGTTGCTGGCTAAACGCTTGCGCCATTATCGTTGCCCGCGGCTTTTGAGTCGTGTAAATTTTTTTCTACCAAATGGTGGCTTCCAGCTCCGTCGTAGCAGTTCTCCCGTATCTCGAAATGGCTCCTCAGGTCAATCAGGACTGCGCTCTTCTTGCCTCGCTCATTCACGACAAATTGAAAGCTTACACGGTCATGAATTCTACTTTGGCTTCACTTTATCCGTCACACGCTGCTAAGTCTAACGCGAAGATCATTGGCTTGATCCACGGTAACCTCGGCGGCTTGTGAGTCGGCGCTCGTTTGCTTATGACATGGCACCGCCATCGACGGTGTATATGCCGCCATTGATGTACGATGCATCCGCGCTGCACAGAAACGCGACGAGGGCTGCCACTTCGTCAGCCTTGCCGTAGCGACCCATTGGGATTCGACTCGCCAACCGGTCATGGGCGGCATTCGGGTCCTGAGGATTGAAACCAGCGTCGAGTTGCCTGCCCATGGGAGTATCGATGGGTGCCGGACATACGGCGTTGACGCGTATACCGTGCCGCACGAGTTCCACCGAGGCAGTGCGAGTCATGCCGATTACGGCGTGTTTGCTCGCCGTATAGGCGAGCAGCCCGGGACTGGCTCTCAGTCCGGCAATTGAGGCTGTATTGACGATGGCGCCGCCGCCGCGGCGAATGAGTGCCGGCGCAACGATTTTCATTCCCTGCCATATCGCCTTGACGTTTACAGCCATGACGCGGTCAAAGACATCCTCCGGGTACTCGATTAATGGACGAACGACACCAAGGATTCCCGCGTTGTTGAAAAAGCAGTCGATTCCGCCGAATTCAGCGCAAGTTCGCGCCACATAGTGTTGGACGTCTTCGACTCGCGTCACGTCAGCCTCAATAGCGATCGCTTGTCCGCCGGATCGCTCGATTTCGGCGACGCACCCCTCAAGATCGGTATCCGCAAGATCAACCACAGCTAGGCGGGCTCCCTCCAAGGCGAAGCGAACCGCGGCGGCGCGCCCGATTCCGCTCGCGGCACCCGTTACGACGACGATCTTATTCTGAAATCGAGCCTCCATCTGCAATTCTCTATCGGCGGTCGAGCTTGCTGTTCATGGTAACGGCTGACGCTAGCGTAAGCGACGCGCTTTTCTGCGTCCTGCTCGACGCTGTGGTTGGGCCTTTAGTCTATCCCAGAATTGTCTAGGCGAAAGAATCGCCAAATGTTCAATTTGACCGAGATCTAAGAGTTCCTTGTCACCAGTCACAAACACATCGGCCTTACCCGATATCGCGGGCGACAGAATCGGTAAGTCGTCCTGATCTTCGATTTCAACGGGCGGAGGTGGGCCGTGCCGTGCCAGCACCGAGTCTTGTCGCATAAGCAAAATAAAGTCATCGACCAAATCCTGGGCCACACCAAACCTCGTCCTTAGGACTCGCCTCAGTTCGCTCAAGACCTGTGTGGAAAGCAACAGTTCGTGGGACGTGAGAACTTCGCGCAAAACGTCGGCGCAAAGGCCGCGGGTTGCTGCTGCACTGGCCAAAACATTTGTGTCCAGAAAGACCCTCACGAAACGTCGGCGAACACGTCTTCGTCTGTAAGGTAACCGCGTGCTTCCGCAAAGGGCATGATTTTGCGCCGTAGTGCTTCAAATTGGCTAATGCGAAGTTGGCGGCGAAGGGCTTCGCGGGCAATGTCGCTCCGGTTTCTGCCTGACCGGCGACTTGCCTTAGTTAACAGATCGTTTAGATCCTTGTCGAGTCTGATCGTGAGGACACTCGTCTTCATGTATTACAACGTAGGACAAAAGGGCATTTCTGTCAACGGTTTCAGTGCAACGCATTGGTAAACGGCGGGCCAGTACAGTGACTAATATTGAGCAGGTGCTTCGATCCTTTCGTTGCTCCCGTTTTGGCATGTAACGACAACGCCGCGCTCTTCACTAATTTTAGCGTTCTTCCCTTACGCGCGCGCCCGCGACGGCGCTACGACGCCGAGGTCAATCAACATCCCGAGTTCATCTCGCGAAACCCATTCTTCCGCCATTTTTCCCTCGCGGAACCGAAAGATGGCGATGGCCGGCCAACTGACGGGCTTTCCCGCTACATCATGGCGACCGAGACGATTGGTCCATTCTCCGCAATTCACGGCGCGGTGGCTCAACCTGCACGCCACGCGGTCGTCCTCCGCTATCAGGTCGTGGATGGTCGTGCTGAACTCGCTATACACCTGGAGAATCCCTCCCAGTGCTTGCTTGAAGGCGGTAAGACCTCTGATCGGTTCTGTGGCCTCAGGCCGATGAATGAGGCAATCTATGGTCACGATTTCGTCAAGAAGGTCCAGATTTTTCTGGTCGAGCACTTCGTCAAAATAGCGGCGCACGGTCGCCTTATGTGACGCAGCGGACATGGTTTACTCCTGACTTGCATGCCTTGGAATTATTAGTTTTTGGTGCCCATCTGCCATTGTACCGATGCATAACTAGCGAGCACACAGTTCTGCGAGCGCCCCTCTTTTAAATTCATGAAACTGAGGGATTCTCCTCAGCTTCCTACTCATTGTCAACTCTCTTTGTGAGCTGCCGGTTAACAAGGCTTTGCCTTTTCGTCCAACTCTCAGCAGTGTTCTCTGCCACGCCCTGCCAAATAAACTTGGAAATATGAATGTGGTCGGGCACTGGCATCTTCGAGTCGTCATTTTCGAGAAATCTTCGCAGCGTCCGGCGCGGCATTGGAAGGCTTCAGCCTTGAGTGTCGGACCAAATGACCCACACAATAGCTCCTTGAGTCGCCGGAAATTGGCTCGCCGATCGCGGTTGACTCCCCGGCACGGCCCAAATAGACTTGATCTAAAGAGCGTCACATCAAGGAAGGGAGGGAAACACCATGAAACGATATATACTCGCTGCCATCGGGTTGGGATTGCTTTTCCTCGCACCAGCTTATGCCGGCGCACAAGCCAAGGATCTTTCCTGGGGCACGTCAGCCGTCGGCTCCTCGGGCCACCGCGCCCTGGTCAGTCTGGCAGCGCTGCTGAACCGCGAGATGAAAGCGTACCGTGTGGCCGTCCTGCCGACCCCTGGGGCGATCGCTACGGTAAAAGGTTATGCGACCGGGCAATTTGACGGTTACTACGGTTCCGATATCGCTTTTCACGAAATGGCCGGGGATACCGCCAGGTTTAAGGGATTTCGGGCACAGATGAAACGGGAGCCCGTTCAATCCTTCTGGGCATTCACCCTTGAAGTAGGATTGGCGGTCCTGGCTCGAGACCAGAAAAAATACAAACAATGGCGCGATCTGACCGGCGAGAAAGTGTTCACCGGGCCGCTGCCATGGGATACCCGGGCGACCCTCGAAAGAGCGATGGCGGTAGTGGGGGTCAAGCATAATTACGTGGAAATCGACCTGGCTTTAGCCGGTTCGGCTCTCGATAGGGGTGACATCAGGGCGCTTACCGTCTATACAGCCGGCCACAAGACGCTTCCTCCATGGCTGGTCGAAGCACAACTCGGCACGGACCTCTCCGTATTGAACCCCAGCAAGCCCGAGATGGATATGCTCCGCAAAGCCGGTCTACAGGTGGTGGAGGTAAGCCCGGGCGTCTTTAAGAAGAGCGTCCATGTGGACAAGATGTTCTTGGTGCCTTTTTACTACGGTTTTCATGTAGGCCTGGAGATTCCCGAGGACGACGTCTACAAAATGTTGACCGTCGTCGAGAAGAATGTCGATGAGCTTACCAAATCGGACGCGGCCTATGCGCAGATCAAGGCCGGCATGCCGGAGTTTCAACGCGCTGGAGTTGAGTCTTCCGTCAATGACGTTTTGATACATCCGGGTCTCGCAAGATACATGAAGGAGCGCGGCGTTTGGGACGCCAAATGGGATAAGAGGATTGCCAAGGCCAAGTCAAATTAGCCTTGAACCGGCGCAGCTGCGGTTTAATATGACTGCGCTCGAGTGAAACGCTTACGGCGAGGCGAGCACCTAATTTTGATCATCAACGCCGGTTTGGCTCCGTGTGCCTTTAAAATCGGGGCTGGGACGGATCCGTCTGAGGTCGGAAAGGAGCTTACGGGAGCATGGGTCCGTCTGGAGAGTCGCCGGCCAGGCCGTCGGCTGCATGGGCCACGGTCATTTTTTTTCTCTTCGCATTCTGTTTTTTTGTCTATCTCCTGCGCTATTACTTCACTGGGACGGGGGGACCGACACTTCTGGCGGTCACCCTGGTCCCGGCGACCTTCATCCTTTATACACTGGACGCACTAAGAACGGGCGATCTCTACCCCAAATTGGGACGAGCTGCGAATCATAGTATCGCGGTTGTCTACATCGCTCTTTGCGTCCTGGTCGCGGTTTACTTCAATGTTGAGTTCATCGATGTCCGTATGGTCCGGCTCGGCGTTTGGAATCAAACCGACCTGATCGTAGGCGGCATTATGTTCCTCCTGGTCATGGAGTACTGCAGAGCAAAATTCTTTGCGCTCTTTGTGATCAATTTGATCCTCATTGTCTATACCGTTTACGGGTGGCTCATCCCCGGCCTGTTCGGTCACCCCGGTTTGACCTGGAGTCGGGTCATTACGGCGATGAGCGTGGAAATGGCGACCGGAGTCTTCTCCCAGCTACCCCAACTGGCGCTGATCCTGATCGGATCCTTCATGCTGGTCTTGAGTCTCCTTCAGTCCTTTGGTTGTGTTGACTCGCTCTTGAAGGTCGCTTCCAGGATCGCTGGCCTTTCGGCCCAAGCCCTTCCGCAATCCGCCGTCTTGGGATCCATGAGTGTGGCTGCCGTCAGCGGAAGCAGTGCGGCCAACGCCATCACCACAGGCTCTGCAACGATACCGGCTATGATCGGCTCCGGCTTGCCGCGTGTGACCGCGGCGGCCGTGGAGACTGCCGCATCACTGGGTGGGCAGCTCATGCCACCCATTATGGGCATCGCGGCCTTTCTCATGGCCGAATTCTTGGGGAAAAGCTATTTCGATGTGGTTGCGCGCGGGTACGCTCCCGCGCTTATCTACTTCGCCGGAATTGCGGCGGCCGTCTATTTCATGGCCGCCAAGCATCGGGTAGGTGCTTTCGAGGTCGCGGTCCCTGAGATAGGCATCTTGGATAAAATCAATCTGTTCGCTTATCTGGCAGTGGTGATCGGTCTGGTCTACCTGATGGGCATAGTTTACCTGCCCCCGAGCCTTGCTGCCCTGAGAGTTTTTGTCTGGATCGGGATTTTTCTTTCCGGAGCCATCGTCGCCGTTTCCTTGTTAACGCAACGGAGATTACAGCTCGGCGAGCTGCGGAGGATTTTTTTATCGTTCGTCGAAGGCTTCGCTCGCATGACCTCCGAAATCACCCTCCTGTTGGCTATCTTGTCGATCATGACCGGAGCGTTCGTGATCACGGGGATCCCGACGAAACTGGGCTTTCTTCTCATGGAAGCCGCCGGGATTCACCTCGCGGTCATGATTGTTGTAGCATTTGCCTTCGGGACTCTCGTCGGAACGGGACTCCCTCCTGCCCCCACCTACATCATTACCGTGCTCGTTATCGCTCCGTTCATGATCAAAGCAGGAGTCGATCCGTGGGCCGTTCATTTCTTTGCCTTTTTTGTCGGCGTGTGGGGCGAACTCACTCCTCCAACCTCGGTGGTCGCGGCGGTAACTTCGAAAATCGCCGAGGCGTCCTTCATGGGCACTATGATGAAAGGGATTCAGATCTGCCTGCCTCTGTTCGTTCTGATGGGGGCCGTGTTCACCCGGCCGGAGCTGGTTGTGGAGCCGGGACTGGCGCAACTCTATGCCTTCGGGTTGGTACTGGTAGGGACCCTGGGATTGGTGTGCAGCGTTCATGGCGCATACAGCGACAAAAAATTTCTGGACATCCCGTTAAGACTTGCTCTGGCGGTATTAGCCCTGGCCGCCGCGCTTGTTCCAGGCGATGCATTGGCTACTGCGGCAGCGATGCCCACGGCGGCGCTAGTCGTGTACGGCTTTTATCGCTCCAGAAAGATGGCACGAGTCAACAAGACCCACCGAGATTGATGTTTTTTAGACAAGGAAGTGTTGCGAAAAGCCGGGACTAAGCCGACTGCACCCCACCCAGCAACCTCCCCATTGAGTCATCTGACCCCGGATTCAGCACCAAAAAGTTCCTGGGGCACCCTTGCGGCCAGAAGCAAACCCGCACCTGCCTCTAAGCGGACGATTATCGCTAGTGCATGAGGTCGCCGCTTAGTTGCAATGGCCATGACTCGCCAACGTGCGACGACGACTTCGAACCTGCATGGTCACATGTCCTCCCTGCATAGCGCTTTCCCTTCGGACGAGCCGCAGAAGCGGTTCGAATGCGAAAGCAGGCTCAATTTAAATACGACTTAGGATGTAGATCATGCCTTGACTTAGCGAATCTAAGTTCAATAAGTTTAGTGTATACGACCTTAGAGGTATGCTATCTGCTACTAAGGAGGGCACTATGAAGTTTACGAAACTAATTTTCACCGCGTCGTTCTTGGCTCTTATCTTCATGGTTGCGCTGAGTTCTCGACCGGCAACGGCGCTCGCCGACGGGGAATCGTTCTTCAAGGGCAAGACC
>JBFJNS010000135.1:0-7446 GCA_041618055.1 Binatia bacterium | reverse complement strand
CCTGACAGGGCAGATGAAAGACTGCGCAACAAAGAGCTAGCGATTTCCGGGTCGAGAACCAGGGGAACTTCGCAGGTTTTGACTTTGCGAGCGCCGAGCCGGCGCAAAGCCCTTTTTGCCGCCTTTTCGCCGACGCTTTGCGGTGATTCCAGGCGTGAGAATTTTCGATTCGAAGAGTACCAGTAATCGCGCTGCATCGATCCATTCTGAGAGGCCACCGGCGCTACCGAGCAGCTGAAATTCGATCCGCCATACTCGCCGCAGAAACCGTGGCTGTTGGCGTAAATCACAGCGCCGAAAGAATTTGCAAATTCCGCTCCTTCAGAATTGGTAATACGACGATCGTAGCTCTTTGCGGCTCTTTCGGTGTCCAGTGCAATTTGGATTTTCTCGTCCACTGAAACGGACCGCGCCTCCTCGTCGACAAGGTCCAGATCCGGGACCCGCTGCGCCATTTGTTCCGCCGGTGGGAGCCCGCCAAAGGGATCCTGTGCAGTGACCCGGGCCATTTTCGCGGTATCATCGACGAGTCGCTCGATGGATTCCCGAGAGATATCCGAGGTCGATGCCGATGCCGAGCTGTTCTCGAAAAACAGGCGCAGTCCCAACCGCTTCTCGCCTGCCTGGCTGACTTTTTCCACTTCGCCCATGCGCACCGTTACGAAAAACGATTCGCTCTCAACCATCACGACATCGCCGGCGGTGGCACCTTTTTTCTTTGCCTGCGTAAGGATATCGACCGCCAAGTCCTGACTTAACTCGTAGCGTTCCATAGCTCTCCCAACCATCGTTCAAGTAGTTCGGTTCGTTTGAGACTGGTCAAGGCACCAACGGCCGGAGCCGTTTAGACCTCCTGATCGGCTTCTACTGTTCCCTTTCAGGCCGCCGTCCCGCCAACGGTCAAACCGTCGATTTTGATGGTCGGCAGTCCCACCCCCACGGGCACTGACTGACCATCCTTTCCGCAAGTACCAACACCTTCGTCCAGCTTCAGGTCGGCTCCCACCATGGAGACTCTCGTGAGAACATCCGGGCCGTTGCCGATAAGGGTCGCCCCTTTGACCGGAGCAGTCACTTTGCCGTCTTCGATGAGATAGGCTTCGCTGGCGGAAAAAACGAACTTGCCGTTGGTAATATCGACCTGTCCGCCACCAAAGGAAACCGCATATAGGCCCTTTTTCACAGAACGAATGATCTCTTCGGGTGCAGACTCGCCGGCAAGCATGAAAGTATTCGTCATACGAGGCATCGGAATGTGAGCATAGCTCTCCCGGCGCCCGTTTCCCGTAACCGGCATCTTCATCAATCCCGCGTTCAACCGATCTTGCAGGTATCCTTTTAGGATGCCCTTTTCGATGAGAACGTTTCGCCGCGTCGGCGTGCCCTCGTCGTCGATATTAATCGATCCACGGCGCGAAGGGATGGTGCCGTCGTCCACCACGGTGCAAAGGTCAGACGCGACTCGTTGACTGATTCGGTCTGAAAACGCCGACGTTTTTTTGCGGTTGAAGTCACCCTCAAGACCGTGGCCGATGGCCTCGTGCAAAAGAATACCAGGCCAGCCCGGCCCCAAGACCACCTCCATCGTGCCGGCGGGCGCTTCGCGGGCGCTCAAGTTGAGGATCGCCTGCCGCACCGCCTCTCGCGCATAGCGTTCATATGCTTTCTCATCGACGAAGAAACCAAATTCAACTCGACCGCCCCCGCCGAAACTGCCGACCTGGCGGTTGCCGGCTTCCTCGGCGATACAGGTCACGTTCAGACGTGTGAGCGGTTGGATATCGCCGACCACCAAACCCTGCGAGGTGGCAATGAGGATGATCTTTTGCTCGGCTCCAAGGGAAACGAAAACGTTTCTTATTCGCGAGTCTAAACTGCGCGTGAGCTTGTCAATCTCGTAGAGCAGGGCTACTTTCCGGTCCAATGCGACATCGTTCACTGGAACCTTCACAGGATACAGATCGTGTGCCTCTCCCCTGGGCTGGCCCGCCTTGGCTGGCACCGCCGATTCACGATTCTGGGCAATATACTGTGCCGTCTTCGCCGCTAACTCTAGATTCTCGATGGTAATGTCGTCGGTGAATGCATAGCCGGTTTTCGCTTCCGCCAAAACTCGAACTCCTACACCGTTGGCGCTCGACTGGGAACAGTTCTTGACCAGTCCCTCTTCCAAACTTACGCCCTCATTTTTCCGGTATTCGAAATAGAGATCGGCGTAATCGGCTTTCCTGCCCAGGGCAGTAGCCAGAATCCTGTCCAATTCCCTCGAATGAATGCCAAAATTCCGGTCAAAAAAGGCTTCCGGGGCAATGACTTTTTGTGTCATGAGAATCTCCCTTAACAGATTTGTATCACATTCATCTCGTGGCTTTAAGCCAACACCTTCCGCTAAGATGAGCGGCGTTTCAAACGGAGGCCTTTGGGTTTAAATTGAGGTTGATCGGTTCGAGGTGTTGAGATAGACTCTGAATTATCAAATAACAGGTGACAGTCATGGCGCAGAAAAAAATTGTCCACGTTGTCGGCACCGGTACTATCGGTGAGCCTTTAATCGGCATTCTTTCCACATTTCGGGATAAGTTCGGCGTCGATGAGGTGACGTATCACAAGCGTACGCCGCTCCTGACGGACCGCTCCAAGGTCCTCGTTCTTGCCCAAAAGGGAGCCAAGCTGTGCGTGGACAAGGACCGCTGGCAAAAATTCATCGACATGGGAATGGAGCCGACCTACGAAGCCGAGGAAGGCATTGAGCGCGCCAGTGTCGTCATTGACTGCACCCCGGTAGGCAACGAGAACAAGGAAAACATCTACAACAGGTATACTTCGAACGGACGCGGATTCATCGCCCAGGGCAGCGAATACGGCTTCGGCAAAATGTACGCCCGGGGCATCAACGATCAGGCACTGGTCAAGGGCAAGGACCAGTTTATCCAAGTCGTTAGTTGCAACACCCACAATCTAGCGGTGCTCATCGACACCATCGCCCTGGGACCGGAAAAGGAAGACAATCTGGAAGAGAGTCATTTTGTCTGCATGCGCCGCGCCAACGATTTGAGCCAGGAGGGTGATTTTATCCCGGCTCCGGAAGTCGGCAAGCACGATGACTCTAAGTTCGGCACGCATCAGGGCCGAGACGCCCATTACTTGTTCAAGACCTTGGGCTTGGATCTGAGCATTTTTTCCTCCGCCCTTAAGCTCAACACCCAATACATGCATACCATTCACTTTAATTTAAAACTCCGTCGCGGCATCACCAAGGACGAGTTGCTGCGCCGTCTGCAAACGACGCGCCGGGTGGCCTTGACGAACAAGAAATCCTCCGCCTCCGTGTTTTCATTTGGCCGGGATCATGGCTTGTTCGGGAGGATCTTAAACCAGACCGTGATTGTCTCGCAGAGCCTTGCGATGCGAGGCGACCGAGAGATTATTGGCACCTGTTTTACGCCTCAGGATGGAAATTCGCTTTTGAGCAGCATAGCGGCAACGCTTTGGTTTCTCTATCCCGACTCATACGAAGATAAACTCGAGCCCGTGCGCCCCTACTTTTTCAAGGAAATTTAGCAGATCTTCTGCACCGACATAGGGGCTAGATTGACCCGGCCTCTCTGATTCTCTTATTGCACGGCTCCCGTTGGCACACCTTCGAAACGCACTTGGTCGCCAGCCGTAAAACCGTGCCGACGCGAAAGCCCGCCTTTGATCTCCAAGACAAATTGGCTTGGGGCAGATACGGAGCGGGGTTCCGTCGAAAACGGCACGGTTTCCGCGACAATGCCGACGATTCTACGCTTCGCGTCAATAAAAATCATGTCGAGCGGAATAGGCGTGTTTTTCATCCAGAATGCGTTTTCTTGTTCGACCGGGAACAAGAACAGCATCCCATCGCTGTCGCCGAGGTCGCGCCGATACTGCAATCCCATCTCTCGTTTGGCGGGCGTGTCTGCAATCTCCACCTGAAAACTGACTTCCCGCCCTTCCCTGGTCTGAATCACGACTTTCGGTTGCGCCCGACATGCAGAAGCGGCCAGCAATAATGAAAGCCCAGAGGCTACCAAGAAGAAGCGGTGCCGGTTGATTCCGTGGCTAACGAGCGAGATTCTTCGCCACCAATTCTGCAACGTCCAACACCTCGGGGGCGGTCCCTTCCTCTTCCTTGGCCGTTTCTTCGGTCAGCATGCGCATGCAGAAAGGGCAACTCGTGGCCATCTTTTTGGCTCCGGTGCGCTTGAGTTCCAAGTAACGGTTGGTGCTCACACGCTCGGTGCCCTTCTCTTCCTCCTTCCAAAACTGCCCGCCTCCGGCGCCGCAGCAGAAACTGTTATTCCGGGTTCTTTCCGCTTCGGCAACCGAGGCGCCCGTTAGCGCAATAAGGGAGCGTGGCTGCTCGAAGATCCCGTTGTGGCGGCCAAGATAGCATGGGTCGTGATAGGCAATCGCACCGTCAGCGGCTGGGGATACCCGAAGCTTGCCGCCGCGAATGAGCTCATTAATGAAATCCGTATGATGTTTAACGACATAATTGCCACCGAACTGGGGATACTCGTTGGCAAGACAATGAAAGCAATGCGGACAAGTGGTAACGATCATCTTCGGATTTATCGCGTTCAGCACCTCTACGTTTTCCATCGCCATCTGCGCGAACAGATACTCATTGCCTGTCCGCCGCGCAGCGTCTCCTGTGCACTTCTCTTCTTTTCCGATGACAGCCCAATCGACCCCAGCAGCCGCCAAAAGCGTGGCCATGCTTTGGGCAACTTTCTGCGCCCGCGGATCAAACGCGGCCGCGCAGCCGACCCAGTAGAGAACTTCGGCATTGGACTTCTCTGCCACCGTAGGGACCGGGAAGGGTAAACTTTTCGCCCAATCCATTCTTTCATTCGCCGCAATGCCCCAGGGGTTGCCTGCTTTCTCCATTTGATTGAACGTATTCTTTAGGGCGTTGGGAAACTCGGCGGCGCTAAGGACTCGCTCGCGCCGCACGTCGATAATGTGAAGCATCTGCTCGTTACCCACCGGGCAAACTTCAACGCAGGCATTACAAGTCGTGCACGCCCACGCGGCTTCCTCATTCAAGGCGAATTCGAGCAGGGGCCGCGGACTTTCCTGGCCTGCGGCAAAACTTGAAAAAATGTTGTTCAGCTCGTAGCGCTCGTTGATGAGAATAGCAGCGGGGCTGAGTGCTTTGCCCGTGCTAGCGGCCGGGCAGACGTCCTGGCAGCGGTTACACATGATGCAACTATATGCATCCAACAGACGCGGCCAGGCGAATTCCTCCAGCCTCGACGCCCCAAAAACTTCTTCCTTCTCGAAGTCCATCGGACTCAATACGCCCGGTTTATCGTTCTTGAGAGCCAGGTTGATCGGAGCCATAAGCAAATGGATGTGCTTGGACCGAGGAAAATAAGGAATGAAGAGCAGAATCGACCCGAGCGCCCCCCACCAGAAGGCATGATTCAGCCCTTCGACGACCCCCGGGCTCACGCCACTGAAGACAGCGGCGAATGACGAACTGATGGGCTGAAATGGGTCGACCCCCTCCAGTGAAAGCTGCGAAGCTTTGAACAGCAGGCGACTACCCACGTGAAACAGGATGAACAGGGCAACGATCGTCGAATCCAAGGATATGCCGCCGCGTGCCTGCTCGTGTAACGGTATGTTCGGAGCGAAAGAAAAATCCTCGGCGCGCACAAAATACCGGCGCAAAATCAAACCTACGATGCCGATCAATACCGCAGCCGTCAGGATATCGGCCAGGAAGTTGTAGGGGTTCCATAACCCGCCGCGTCCGTGGATCGCGACGAATCCTTCGATGACGTCTACGAGATTGACCAGAAAGTAGTAAACAAAACCGTAAAAAACGAGGGCGTGAAGGAAAGAAACGACGGGTCGCTTCTTGAAAACGGTTTGCTGCGCGAAAACAATCCAAAGGGCACACAGAATTCGTCTTCCCAAATCGTCGAAGCGCGCATCAGGCTTGCCCCTGGCGATGGCCCGATATACGTCATAGAACCTTTTTCCGCCATAAGAGAGTGACCCAATCGCAAGTAGGACAAAAAGTATTTTTTCTACTGTGGTTAGCATACCGCTTGTGCTCGCCTCCCATGCTTGATGTAGTTACCTCTATCGCATTGCCATCATTAAGTCATGACCGATATCCCTGGAATAACGGGTCATAAGAACCACTCGCGTTCGACACCGACGGCACCGACCCATACGATTAATGGGGCGATCAAACCCTTACTGGTCGGCCATGGCGGTGCCGCTTTGGCTTTCAATGGTCTATCTATCGCTTTCGTGAGTGACAAATCAACCGGAGGGGCGTCCAAGAGGTTGCTTAACGACGTTTAGGCCGCCTAAGGTTTATCCCGCGTAGCCCAGGCGCCTAGAAAGCTCGCTTCCGCTGCTCAGGATCAGGGGTATGATGTCTTTCTTGATGCGATCACTGCCGAGCCGATGAGTCGGGCCAGTGACGGCAAGGACCCCAACCAAAGTCCTCGTATAGTCCCTAACCGGAACGGCAATCGAGCTGACTTCCTCCATAAACTCCCCGTGCTCGACTGCGTACCCAATTTCGACGATCTCCTTGATCTGCTCTGAAAGCACTTTCGGATCGGTGATCGTTTTGCCAGTATAGCTCGGCAAGGATAACGCAGGGGCTTGGGCAAGGTCTCCCTCCGGTTCGAATGCGAGATAAGTCTTTCCCGCTGCCGTACAGTGCGCCGGTAAAATGACCCCAAGGAAGGAAACAACCCGCACCGGGCGTGATGGTTCAATGAAATCCAACGGCACGATGCCAGCGCCTTTTCTTACCGCCACGAAGGCGCTTTCCCCAGCGGACTGCGCCAATTGTTCAAGCGCCGCCCGAGCTTGGGCCAACAAACCCATTTGACGAACAAAACTTTGTCCCAATTGAAGGCACTTCAATCCCAAGCGGTAATTCTCTGTGACCTTATTCTGTTCAATATAACCGCGCGCCTCCAGCGTGGCGAGGAGGCGAAAAACATTGTTCTTATGAAGCTTCAAGCGCTTGCTTAGCTCGGTCACTCCGATTTCGTCGACGTTTTTGCTAAACTGCTCCAAGACATCGAAAGCATGGGCAACGGACTGGATAATATAGTTGGATTTTTCGCGCCGAACCATGGCTCCTCCTCTGTCAAGAACTGGGATACGAAATAGCCCTGCCCAAAGGAAACACGGCAATTCCAAAAAGGTGTTTTAACCTATCCCAGGGGGGGGTCGTTGTCAAATAGGACGACGCCATACTTAAGACTCGACCCTGCAGCTCTCTAGCTAACCAAGGCGGCACGCAATGGGCGTCGGTTAGCGTTCATATTCGATTGGGTGTTTTTTGGTTGATGGTCTAGCAGTTTTTTTCTCATCAGAACAGATGCTTGCCTTAAAATATTGAATCTCTTACATGATCTCATCAATGGTGCCTCCGGGGGT
>JBFJNS010000134.1:0-7498 GCA_041618055.1 Binatia bacterium | reverse complement strand
GCATTAGAGACTATTAGGGCTACCGCCGGTGGAGTTGTCAAAGGCGCTTCAGAAGTCGCGGGTAATCTGGGAACGGCGGCGAAGGGCGCGGTTCAAGGAGCCATCTCCGGGGCAAAGGAGATAGGGCTAGATGTGGTGGAAGCGACTTCCGCTGCTGCCAGCGGAGCCCTGACGGCAACAAGTGAAATTATCAAAGGAACCGGCAAAACAGGAGCTTCCGTGATCCAAGCCTCGTCGGACGTCGTGCGCGTAGCGGTTCAAGGAATAGTCGAGGTGGGCGGAGACGTGGGCTTAGGAGCCAAGGGAATTATCATAGGCGTTTTAAGAGGCACCAAAGAAACGGGTACTGAAGCTTTTCAAACCATAAGCGCGACTGCCGGCGCCGTTGTAAAAGGGACTTCCGAAGTGGCAGGCGACGTAGGCATGGCAGCCAAAGGTGCGGTAGAAGGCGCCATAGCCGGGGCAAAGGAGCTTAGTATAGATACGACTGAAGCAGCCTCTGCTGCCGCCACGGGAGCAGTTAAGGCTGCAGGTGAAATTGGTTCCGGAGTCGCAGAACAGGTTCGCAACGCCGTTACTGGAACGATTGCCGGAGTGAAAGTGGTGTTAAAAGAGCCTTTCAAGAAGTAAATCGCAGGAAGGATGACACCGGCATGAAAGGAGTTGGCAGAGCCGAGAGGCGTCGGTCAAGGAGGAGGAGAGAAGCGAGGAGAGCGGGTGGGGTGGTCGGCGCTTGTTGCAAGTGCCCGAATACCGTTTCAACATGGAACGGAGAGCCGTAGCGATGAATGTAAGGATTGCCTATTTTTCGATGGAAATCGCCCTGGAGCCGGACATTCCGACCTACAGCGGCGGGCTTGGCGTTCTAGCCGGCGACACCCTCCGCTCCGCCGCCGACCTCAAAGTACCGCTAGTCGCCGTCACATTGCTCTACCGCAAAGGCTACTTTCGCCAACAACTGGACGCGAGCGGCTGGCAACGTGAAGAGCCGAATGAATGGGGGGTGGAGAACTTCTTAACCGAGATGCCCACACGGGCCAGCGTGCCGGTCGAAGGCCGCACGGTTTACTTACGCGCCTGGCAATACGAAGTCAAAGCTGCCGAGGGTTTCACGGTGCCGGTCTACTTGCTCGATACCGACGTACCTGAAAACGCCGCATGGGACCGGACACTGACGCATCACCTTTACGGCGGTGACGCGCACTATCGACTCTGCCAAGAAGTGGTGCTTGGCATCGGCGGTGTGCGGATGCTGCGGGCACTCGGCCATAATACCATCGCGCGCTTTCACCTCAACGAGGGTCATGCCGCGTTGCTCACCCTGGCGTTGCTGGACGAACAGGCCGCACGTGACGGCCGGAACACTTTCACACGCGCCGATGTACACACGGTACGGCAATTTTGCGTCTTCACCACCCACACGCCCGTACCCGCGGGCCACGATAAGTTTCCCCTGGAATTGGCGATGCGGGTGCTGGGGCGGAGGGAAATTCCGGAGATGCAGGATGTCTTCTGCTATGAAGGCCTGCTCAACATGACCCATCTCGCCTTGAACCTCAGCGATTACGTCAACGGCGTCGCCAAGAAACATGCCGAGGTCTCGCGGTTGATGTTTGCCGAGTATCCAATCAACGCCATCACCAACGGCGTGCACGTGCCGTCCTGGGTCTCGTCGCCATTTGCCGCATTGTTCGACCGCTATATTCCCGGCTGGCGCGAGGACAGCTTCAGCCTGCGCTACGCTTTCCGTATTCCGCCGCAGGAAATCTGGGGCGCGCATTGCGAAGCCAAACGGCGGCTGATTGAATATGTGAACCGGGAGACCAACACGGGCATGCGGGAAGACCGGCTTACACTCGGCTTTGCCCGGCGCGCCACGGCTTACAAACGGGCCGACCTGTTTTTGCACGACATCGACCGGCTCCAAGCCATCGCCGCCAACTCCGGCGAGTTCCAGGTCGTTTACGCCGGCAAGGCGCATCCGCACGACCACGAAGGCAAGGAACAGATCAAGCGGATCTTTCAGGCCCGCGATGCGCTCAAGGACCGTGTGCAGATCGCTTACTTGGCTAATTACAACTGGGAGCTCGGGGCATTGATGACCGCTGGCGTAGACGTCTGGCTGAACACTCCACAGCCGCCCCAGGAAGCGAGCGGCACGAGCGGCATGAAGGCCGCCCTGAACGGTGTGCCCAGTCTCAGTATCCTCGACGGTTGGTGGATTGAAGGATGCATCGAAGGCAAAACCGGCTGGGCCATCGACCCCGGACCTGTCGACAACGACAAACGCGCTTCCCCAGACGCTGCAGCGTTGTACGATAAGCTCGACAAGGTGATCATCCCGCTCTACACCAAGAACGGCCAAGGCTTCATCGACGTGATGTCGCACGCCATCGCGCTGAATGGTTCATTCTTCAACACCCAGCGCATGGTACTGGAATATACCTTGAAAGCCTACTTTCGTTGAGAAGGGCTATCGAATGAGGATCTCAGATGAGAGGCTGGCAGGCGCTCTCCACCGGTAAACAAAGCACAGGGGACTCAGCCATGAACGGCGAAACTCCGACCGTCCACTTTAACGATCGTACTGGCAGCGGATTCTTGATGTTGGCCTGGTCACACACGTTTCTACCTTATGTTCGTCGACTTTTCGTTGTAGAGAAGCGCTTTAGACGTAGCGCTATAAGTCGTAGATGGGCTGGGCGACTGTCAATCATCGGTATGGCGCTGCTCTCCACTCTGGGGCTGAACGGGCCTTCGTTCGCTCAGCAACCGCCTGTGGTATACGTCGCGCCGATCGAGGGGATCATAGACCTTGGGCTTGCGCCTTACATTCAGCGCGTCCTTAACGAGGCTACGGAGGCAGGCGCCGCGGCTGTCATTTTTGAGATCAATACCTTCGGCGGGAGGGTAGATGCGGCTGTTGTCATCCGCGACGCTCTGTTAAATGCCAAGGTTAAGACGGTCGCCTTTGTAAACAAAAGAGCGATCTCCGCAGGTGCCCTTATCAGTCTGGCTTCCGAGAAGATCGTCATGGCCGACGGAGGGACGATCGGCGCCGCAACGCCGGTGCAAATGGGACAGCCGGGAGCACCCGCCCAGCCGGTGGAGGAGAAGACCGTCTCCTATGTACGAAAGGAATTTCGCGCGACGGCCGAGACGCGCAAGCGGCCCCCGCTTATCGCCGAGGCGATGGTTGACGCCGACGTGGAGATCCGTGGCCTGATTCAAAAGGGAAAGCTTTTGACATTAACGACGGAGGAAGCTCTTAAGCACAAGGTTGCGGATTTCCGCGCCCAGACCATAGAAAACGTCCTCGAGCAGTTGGATCTTGCGGGATCAGAGGTAAGGCAGGTATCGCTCAACTGGGCGGAGGATTTGGTCCGCTTCCTTACGCATCCGGTTGTCAGTTCTCTGCTTATGACAATCGGCATGCTCGGAATCTTCCTGGAAATCCGAACGCCCGGCTTTGGAATACCCGGCGGTGTAGGTATCGCAAGCCTGGCCCTTTTCTTTTGGGGCCACTGGCTGGTCCAGCTCGCTGGATGGGAGGAGCTGCTGCTCGTCGGGTCTGGTCTCGTGCTCTTGGTCTTAGAAGTTTTTGTTATTCCGGGCTTTGGCGTAGCCGGGGCTTTGGGGATTGCGGCCCTGCTCGGGGGCCTCAGCCTGAGCCTTTTCGGAGCCGGAGCCAGTTGGGAGTTCATCCTCAAAGCAGCGGGGCGCGTGGTCTTCTCTCTCCTTTTAGCGCTGGTGGCCAGTCTAGCCGTGCTGCGCTTCTTGCCGCGCCTGCCTTTCGGGCGAGGTTTGATCCTGGAGACGGGGCTGCTAGCGGGTGCAGGAGGCGGGTCGGCACCCGAGAGCGATAGGAGCTGGCTGGGGAAAAGCGGGACAGCAGTTTCGCCGCTCAGGCCGGCGGGCATAGCAGAGATCGAAGGTGAGCGGGTGGATGTGGTGTCCGACGGGGAGTTGCTCGAGCCCGGAGCACCGATTGTGGTAACCCGCGTGGATGGCAACCGAATCGTCGTGCGGCGACACAGGGTATCAACAGAAAGGGGTTGAAAATGTTTGGAATCGAGACCGGCATAGCAGGAGGCTTTATACTGCTGGTGGTGATCCTGGCGGCCTTGGGCTTTATCCTTTACCTGGTCCCTCTCCCGCTCTGGATCGCCGCCTGGGCGTCGGGTGCCTATGTGGGGCTCTTGACCCTCATCGGGATGAGGTTCAGACGGGTGCCGCCCTCTATCATCGTGACTGCGCGAATCAGCGCGGCGAAGGCCGGGCTCCCGATCTCCATCAACGACCTGGAGGCTCATTACCTGGCCGGCGGAAACGTAGTTAGGGTCGTCAACGCACTCATCTCGGCGGACAAGGCCAACATCCCTTTGCCCTTCAATCGGGCCGCCGCCATAGATCTGGCCGGGCGCGACGTGCTGGAAGCGGTCAAGATGTCGGTCCTCCCAAAGGTCATCGAGACGCCCAAAATCGCAGCGGTAGCCAAGGACGGTATCCAGCTCATCGCGATCTCTCGCGTGACCGTGCGCACCAACCTTGACCGTCTGGTCGGCGGCGCCGGCGAGGAAACCATCATGGCGCGCGTCGGGGAGGGTATGGTCAGCACCATCGGTTCCGCGGCGACGCACAAGAATGTGCTGGAGAATCCGGATCACATCTCCAAACATATCCTGTCAAAGGGGCTGGATGCGGGGACGGCCTACGAGATCCTCTCGATCGACATTGCGGACGTCGACGTTGGCGAGAACATCGGCGCGAAGCTGCAGATCGATCAGGCGAACGCCGATAAGCAAATCGCCCAGGCCAAGGCGGAAGAACGCCGGGCCATGGCCGTCGCCCTCGAGCAGGAAATGCGGGCTCGGGTGGTAGAGGCGGAGGCCGAAGTGCCGCGCGCTATGGCGGAAGCATTTCGCCAGGGAAATCTCGGCATCATGGACTATTACAAGATGAAGAACGTGCAGGCCGACACCGCCATGCGCGATGCCATCGCGGATACGGGCGACCAACCTGATGAGACTCCGAAAAAGTAAAGGAAACGAATATGGAAAATCTGGGTTTCGGGCAGATTCTCCTTCTGATCGTTCTTATCCTCGTACCGCTGATTAAGTTCGTGATGCAGCGTGTCGGGAGGCGTCCCAGCGGACAAATGCCATCGGACAACTCTTCGACGGATATTCCCAGGGGGAGACGGATAACTTCAACTCCCACTTCACCACCTCGCACATCCCGCAACCAAGTGCGCGCATCGGAGGAGTTGCCCGTTTCCACCTTGCCTTCCAGGAGTCGTTTTACCAAGCGTTCAATGTTAGCAACTAGAGGTGATGTGCGGCGCGGAATTATTATGATGACAATCCTGCGCCCCTGCCGGGCTTTCGATCCATTGGACTAGCCCATCCCCGCTTTGTTCTTCATCACCAAAAACCTCCTTAGCAATCACGCAAGACGAAACTGAGCAAGCGATGCACGGGCAGGTCCCCCACTTATATGTGGAACGATAATCAATTCTAGTGTCGTCAAGTTGGTGAGATCGACGTTATAATCTTCGTATTCGCTGGTCGTGGCGGGGGGGCTGAAATTATACTGCTGACGCACGATCTCGCGGTAGGACTGGCCCGCGTCTGAGGACCAGCGCAGCACAAACTGCTGAGTTCGCTCCCGCTCATTCTCCTGAAAGACTAAACGCATTCGCTTGATTCTCTGTGGCTCGTGAAATAACAGACGAACCGTCTGCTCTCCAGGGTGTTCCGCCCGCCAGCCCGATTCGGCCCCCGGTATCAATGCCGACTCGATCGGATGTGTCCCGTCCTCGGAAGTTACTTCTACATCGGCGAGAGCTTCCAGATCTAACCACTGTTGGTTCGGCGGCGAGATATCACGAGGGCTACTATTGATGATCCGCTTACGCATGGGCTTTACCTCCTTAGAGGTATTAAGGTCGTCGGCAGATTCTAGTGTGGACTTTATCGATTGCAAAAGAAAGAGTATCGCTACCTTATTACTGTTATTACCGATTCCACAATTTTTGCAGAAGGTTTTATCAACATCGTTTGTATCTTTGATTCCCGCGAATGGCGATCGCAGGCATGCCGAACTATTCTCGGTTTGCGGTTGACATCCCCCGAGTTAACGCGTAGGATAAATTATCTTCTTCAGTCTACGGCCTTCTGAGGAGAGCACAAAGTTGAAGGCCTTTTGTCAGTCTCTCACCTTGCGAAGCTATCTTTAAATGACCATCCGACCAGAGCGTGGTCTTAGTACCTCTACTCCATGTTCTATCGCATTTGCGGTCAGATTCCCAGGGTCATAGACACTAACAGTCTCTTATAGGAGGAAAACATGGGTAGTAAATTATATGTTGGCGGGTTGCCTTATTCCGTAACGGGCGGCCGTTTAGAGGAGCTTTTCTCAGCGCACGGCACGGTGGAATCGGCGAATGTCATCTCGGATAAGTTTACGGGTCAATCACGAGGCTTCGGCTTCGTTGAGATGAGCTCCAACAGCGAAGCGCAGAGCGCGATCTCGGCGCTGAACGGTACGCAATTTGAAGGTCGCACCCTTACGGTCAATGAGGCCAAGCCGATGGCGAAACGAGATAACTTCCGCGGTGGGGGAGGTCGGGGTGACCGCGAAGGCGGACGTAACCGCTGGTAATTGCCGCGTTACATAAGTAATAGAAGAGGGGGAGCAACGGGTCGGGTCGCCCCCCTTCTTTCTAGCTGCAATATGCAATAGCGGGATTTCCATTGTTCTTCAGATAGTTCTAAAGTTAGCGGATGCTCCCTGTCCCGCCGGGGTTTGTCATTTTGCCCGCAGTTGCCCTGGCTGAGCCTGGTTGGCTGGAATGAGGCAACGGGCAGAGGACGACGATCTGTTGAGATCTTAAAGATAGGTGAGGTTCGCTCTGATTTGCTTTTACAACGGATTTGCATAGTCCGGATATGGAAGTTTACTGCATGGTTTATTACCAGCCTCTCATGCGGGTCCTCGCGCACGCGACGGAAAAAGCATCGCCGTTCAGACATACCCCCTTAAGTAATCACACAATTTGAATAAGCGGACCTCCGGAGGCCACTTAACGGCGGAAGAGGATTTATGATCGAGTCAAAAAAGTGGAAAATTCTTCAGATTATTGCGGCACAGCCGGGTTGGAAAGCCGTTCATTGTCAGGAGTCAGAAAATAAACAAGTAAAGATCTCCACTCGGACCATAATTTGCTGGGCAGTTGTCGAATCGATCGGAGAGAGCGCGCGAACACAAGTTCGGGGCATCGAGCATGATTCAAACAACTTGGTAGTCGTAGAAGATCTGTTTAACGCAGACGAAGTCGGTGACAACGGCACGGATCACAATCAGTATTTTCTTGGGTACAATGATCCAGAAACCCATAAAGAATCTGATTATTGGCTCATTCAGGCCAACGAGCGGCTACGGAAAGAAAAAGAGAAAAGATCAGAGAAGGAAAAAGGACAGGGTGCTTCTTGCGCTG
>JBFJNS010000133.1:0-7527 GCA_041618055.1 Binatia bacterium | reverse complement strand
GGCCATTATGTCCCCTCCAATTCGATCAGCAAACCAATTCCATCAGCAAAGCAATAGACAATTTCGATCCCGGTGACTATTAATTGCATTCTCTTGAAACGTCAAGATTTTTTTACCTACCCTCACCTTCAAGAATTCACGTGCTATGATGTGCCGATAAGACCATCAAAGACAAAATACCCAGCAAAGGGGCACACGCTCCTTTCAACTATTCGTTATCGTCCTAAGCGCCAGGCGAAGAATTCACCGGCCGTCACACCCACGCGACGGTTCTAAACCGAAACCATATGATTTCGACACCGCTGCCTCTGTCATCCAGGAAATGAAAGTTGTCCTCCTCGCTGCCACTGGGTGTGACACAGCTCAGAGATTTAGATTGACTACGTTCGACGCAATCGAAACGCGCCGCCTCCCCGCAACGCTTCTGCGTTGACGGCTTCATGAGGACGGGGGGCCGGTTGAGACGCCAGCCTTTCCGCCTCGTCGTCGCCAAGCAGGCCGGCGAGTTTGATCTTCAGTCTCAGATTGTTTGCGCTGTCGGCATTGATGAGGGCTTGCTCGAGACTGATCTTGCCGTCCTTGTAGAGCACGAACAAAGCCTGATCGAAGGTCTGGCACCCCTCCTGGACGCCCTGCTCCATGCCCTCTTTCAAGACGTCTACCTCTCCTTTCTTGATTAGATCCTTGATGCGCGGCGTATCCATGAGAATCTCGAGTGCCGCAATGCGTTTGCCCTCCACGGTGGGAATCAGGCGCTGGGAGATGATGGAGCGCAAATTTAAAGACAGTTGCAGGTAGATTTGCGCATGACGCTCGGGGGGAAAGAAATTCATAATGCGCTCGATGGCTTGGTTCGCGTTGTTTGAATGCAGGGTTCCCAGACACAGGTGACCCGTTTCCGCGAAGGTAATAGCTGCCTCCATGGTCTCGGTATCCCGGATTTCGCCGATTAGAATAACATCCGGCGCTTGTCGCAGAGTATTCCTCAGTGCGGCCTGGAACGAGTGCGTGTCAAACCCTACCTCGCGCTGGGTAACGATTGATTTCTTGTGCCGATGAACAAACTCGATGGGATCCTCGATGGTAATAATATGTCCCGGTTCGTTGGAGTTGCGATGGTCCACCATGGCAGCCTGTGTGGTCGACTTGCCCGAGCCCGTAGCGCCGACAACCAGCACCAGTCCACGTTTGGTCATGGCAATCTCTTCGATAATCGGCGGCATCACAAGCTCCTCCAGCGTCTGGACCTCGGCCCTCACTTGGCGGATCACTATCCCTACCGAGCCCCGCTGGCGGAAAATGTTGACGCGGAACCGGCTTACGCCAGGAAGTGACAGCGCCATGTTCAACTCGAGGGTCTGTGTAAACTCTGCGAATTGCCGCTCATTCACGATGGACTTGGCGATGGCTTCGATTTCCGAGGCCGCAAATTCCCGCTCCCCCATGGGTCTTATCTTGCCGTCTACGCGGTACATCGGCGGCCGCGCAACCGTCAAGTAGAGATCCGAAGCATCAATTTCAACCATGGTTTTTAGATAGTCTTTGATTTCCATCGCTGTCGCCATCGAAAGTTCTCCGTTGCTGTTCCCGCTAAATCCGGCCCCCGACCACCGATGGCCCAAACAGATTTGGGTTCATGCTTTTTGCCTGGGCCTCTTCCCTGGTGACGAGGCCGCGTGACACCAGGTTTTGCAGCGCCATGTCCATGGTTTGCATGCCGTCTTTTTGGCTTACCTGCATGGTCCCGGGGATCTGATGGATTTTCGCTTCGCGAATCAAATTACGAATCGCCGTCGTTCCGGTCATTATTTCGAGCGCGGCCACACGGCCTCCGCCCTTTTTTTTCAACAAAGTCTGCGTGAGGACGGCCTCGATCGATTCCGCAAACTGGGCGCGAATTTGTGCTTGCTGGTTGGGCGGGAAAACGTCGATCACACGATCCACCGTCTTGGGAGCGCTCGAGGTATGCAACGTGCCGAAAACAATGTGTCCTGTCTCGGCGGCCGTGAGGGCGAGCTGAATGGTTTCCAGATCCCGCATCTCGCCCACCAAAATGGCATCTGGATCTTCGCGGAGGGCCGAGCGCAAAGCATTGGCGAAGGACTGCGTATGAAGCCCCAATTCACGTTGGTTGACGAGGCATTTTTTCGAGGGGTGTACAAACTCAATGGGATCTTCGACGGTTAAGATATGCCCCTCGAAGCTGTTGTTTAAGTAGTCGATCATGGCCGCCAGAGTCGTGGACTTGCCCGAACCCGTAGGTCCGGTGACGAGAATCAGTCCCTTTTCTTTTTCACAAAGCTGCTTGAGGATGGGCGGCATCCCTAACTCTTCGAGGGTCAAGATCTTCGTTGGAATTGTACGAAAGACGGCTCCCTCTCCTTTTCTCTGCATGAAAACGTTTACGCGAAAGCGCGCGATATTGCCCAGTTCAAATGAGAAATCGCACTCGCGCGTCTCTTCGAAGGTCTTTCGTTGAAGATCGCTCATGATGTCGTAAACGAGCGCGTGCACCTGTTCTTTGGTGAGTGGCGGGCTATCCAACTTCTTCAGATCCCCGTGAATACGAATCATAGGCGGTTCGCCAGCGCTCAGATGGCAATCCGACGCCCCCTGCTCAACTCCAAAGGCCAAAAGTTGGCTAATATCCATAAAGATTAGCTCCCGAAGGATGGCGTTTGTGCTCCATTCTATTACAAGCGAGAGAACGCTGTAAAGAAGATTTTAAAATGCGTTTTTAAAAATACTTCTCCGCGGATACCAAGAACTCAGCAATAAGAATACCATCCTCAACCCCTAATTCTGTTAACATCCAATCGACCTTGATGTTCACAGTCTCGAATTCTTGCCTTTTAACGTGAGAACAGGTAGTTATGCGTAGTTTCTTTAGATTCTGCTACAAATTGCGTTGGCCTGAAAAGTCGCCCTTCTAACAGGCGCCGGGGCATGGATCGGCGAAGCGATAGCGCTAGAATTGTCCAAAATATGACTCAAACGTCGCTATAGCTTATCGGCCCCGGATGCAATATTGCCTGTTCATCGGAGGAGTGCTCCAGCCTCGAGGGGGAAGTTGCGAGGGCAGGCATTGCGGCCGTCCGGCTCAAGAGATCAATGAGAACTAGCACGACCACAGGGTGTGGGTGTAACATCGCTTCGAATTTCGCGTGCGGCATCACTGCTCAAGCCCTCGACATATGCGGCGGTCAGGCCATGTCACGCCTCGTGTCCTTACTCTCGTGCCATTGCCGGCTGGTAGAATTGCTTATCCGTCAATGACACTATGGCGCTCAGGGAACATCGTCCCCTCAATTCACTGCCGGACAATCAAGCAATGATCGGCAACCCTCAAACGATAACCGTACGTAATCCGGCGACGCTGGAAAAGATTGCTGAACTCCCTGTAGCCTCGGATGCCGCGGTATCCGAGGCCGTGCGCCGGGCCCGCGCAGCGCAAACCGTCTGGCAAGACACCAGTCTCGCCGAACGAGCGAAGCTCCTTTACCGTTTGCGCAATGTCCTGCTCGACGAGCAAGAGAGGCTCGCGGAAGTTATCACGTCAGAAACCGGGCGACCGAGAGCCGAGGCCTACGGCAATGAACTGTTTTACCTCTGCAACGCCATAGGCCACTGGGCCAAAAAGGGTAGCAGCTATCTCAAGCAGGAAAGCATCCGGCCCCATTTCCTGCTGCTCAAGGCAAAGAAGGTCCTCTCCATCCATGAACCCCGGGGAGTTATCGGCGTCATTAGTCCGTGGAATTTTCCACTTATCTTGACTCTGGGGGAAGCTATTCCCGCCCTTCTGGCCGGGAATGCCGTGGTCATCAAACCCTCCGAGCTAACGCCGCTTTCAGCCCTGTTCGGCGCTGAACTCCTGACGAAAGCGGGTTTTCCGGAAAATTTGTTTCAGGTATTAGTCGGACCGGGCGCAACCGGAGAGGCGCTCATTGATCATGTGGATATGATCGCCTTCACAGGGAGCGTGGAAACGGGCAGGCGCGTGATGCGGCGCGCCGCCGAGCGTTTGATTCCCGTAACGCTGGAACTGGGCGGAAAGGATCCTTTGATCGTTCTCCAAGACGCGAATCTGGAGCGGGCCGCAGGCGCCTGTGTCTGGGGTGCGCTCATGAACAGCGGCCAGACCTGCACCTCCGTCGAGCGAGTCTATGTAGAGGAGTCCGTCTACCTGGAATTTGTCGACAAAGTGCTGGCGAAGGTTCGCGCCGTGCGCCAGGGACCGAGTGAAGACGATGTGGACATCGGCAGCATGACCTCTGAAACGCAAATAAGAATCATTGAGGCGCAAATCACGGATGCTCTCGCCCGCGGCGCCAAGATTCTGACCGGAGGCCGCCGCAATCCTAAGTTTTCCGGCTTCTACTACGAACCCACCATACTCGTCGACGTGGATCACTCCATGAGCATCATGAAAGACGAGACCTTCGGTCCCATTATTCCCATCATGAAGGTGAGAAACGCCGTTGAGGCGCTGAGTCTCGCCAACGACTGCCGTTATGGACTAAGCGGCAGTATCTTCTCGAGCGACCCTTCAAATGCCCTGCGAGCGGCCGAGGAACTGCACTGCGGCTCCGTTTGCGTCAACGACAGTCTCGTCAATTTTGTCATTCCTGAGGCGCCCATGGGAGGGTTGAAGGACAGCGGCTTTGGCCACCGGCACGGAGCCGAGGGAATTCGCAAATACTGCCGGCAAAAAACTATTGTCATCGATAGGTTCGGTCTCAAGCAAGAATTTCAATGGTTTCCGGGGAGTGAGAGAAAAACCCGCCAGCTGCGCTTTGTGCTCGAACTCCTTTGTCGTCCCGGCTGGAAAAACAAGATCCGAGCCCTGGCGGGCCTCGTGAGGAGCTGACGTCCCTTGAACTCGATCGGAGATTCGACTAAGTAACACTGATATTGCTTACCGGAATTAAAGCAGAGGAGAATTTGTATGGCCAAAGATCTTCGTAGTTTCATCGCTCTGGAAGAAAAGAAGAGAGCGGGATCAATCATCCGCGAGAAGAATTTCGTCGACGCCAACCAGTATGAGACGGTTGCCTATCTAAAACACTTGGACGTACGCAATGAACCAAAGATGGTCTTGTTCGAGAATGTCCCGGCATTGAGTGGCCAACGGTCGGAATTTCCACTCTTCTACAACCCTTGGGTCACGCGCCAGTACGTCGGGGATTCGCTCGATATGGGCGAGATCAAGTCATACATGGACGTGAGCCTGGAGGTCGCCAAGCTCGAACAGCAGAAAGGCGAAGTCGAAGTCATCGCGTCGGAAAAAGCGCCTGTCAAAGAAATCGTGCTCACGGGAGATAAGGCCGATCTCACAAGGCTTCCCATGCCGATGCACCAGAAAGGCGATGCCGGGCCTTACCACACTATGGCATGCGCCATGAAGAGCGTTCATAGCGACTTCTACGACATAACGTTTACAAAGAATAAATACTACAATCCTCACCGCATGAGTTTTTCGGCTCACAAGCATCACCACCTGGAAGCCATGGCCTGCGAATATGAGGAAAAGAACCAGCGCGCACCGGTGATCGTCATTCTCGGACATCATCCGGCTTTCTACCTATCGACCTGCTGCATGACTCCCATGGGCAACGATGACTATCTGACGGCGTCGGCTTTTCTGCGCGAACCCCTGCGCTTGACGCCGTCGACGACGTGGGGCGAGAAGTTTCTTGTGCCCGCTGACGCGGAGGTCATCATCGAAGGAGAAATCCCGCCCAACGTGCGCGATACGCAGAATCCGTTCGGTGAAATTCTGGGATACGCCCAGCCGGAGATGAAGGTCCCCGTCATTGAAGTCACGGCTATTACCGCAAGAAAGAATGGCATCGTCCAGGATTTCTGGCCCGGCCATATGGATCATTGGAACCTTGGGAGCATCCCTAAGGAAGGGAGCGTCTACAACGTTATCAAGAAAAACATACCCGGGATCAAGGCGATTCACCTCTCCGCCTCGGGGTGCGGCCGATGCATTTGTTATATTTCGATTAAGAAAGAGTTCGAGAATGAGCCGAACAAGGCCGGGATGCAGGCTTTCGTTGAGATGCCGAATCTAAAACTCGCGGTCATCGTGGACGACGACATCGACGTCTTCAACGAGAGAGAAGTCATGTGGGCCGTGGCCACGAGGGTTCACTGGGATAAGGACATTGAGATCATTCGCGAGGTGCAGAGCTTCCGCGGCTGGTTGGGCGATACGGTCGCGATTATCGATGCTACCATCCCGCTCAAAGGCGGATGGCCCGTGCGCAATGAGGTCCATCCGGAGGCATTCGAGCGCGTGGCCAAATTTTTCAAGTAACGGGACACAGCGGTAACGCAGGTACGCTTCGATTCCCTTTGAAAGCCATATGCGCCCCTGGCCAAAGCAGGAAGGTTGGTTTTGAGGCAAAAGAATACGTAATTAGATTGGGGCTGCGAACAGCCATGGCTCACTCGTGATCATCGCCAATGAAGACGAAAGGAGAAATCGAAGCTGAGATCAGTCAAGCCATCGTGCAGTTTGAGCTCGACTACATGGGACGTGGTCCCAAAGAGGCCCGGACCCACATCATCGGCGACATGGTCCTAGTGCGGCTAAAAGGAGTCCTGACCCCCGCGGAGCAACAACTCACCAAAAGCAGTGACGGCGGAGAGCTGGTTAAGAAAATGCGCTCAACACTGATAGACAAGGCCAAGCCCCTGCTCTATCAGGTGGTCGGTGGCATCACCGGCGTTAACGTTGTCGATCTGCACACTGACATAAGCGTTGCTACGGGAGTACGGATCTTCGTCTTTAGTTTAGAGAAGGATCTGGACGCGTATTTTTCCGTCAAAAAAAGGAGTTGACTTCACAGAGGAAAATAATTATAAACACAGCGTCTGACGATATCCCGAAGGGTGAAGTTGTTGGGGTCACCAGTCGGGGAATAGGCCGACTTCTGAAGCGTAAGTTTCAGGTCGGCTTTTTTGTTATCTGAAGTATAGCAGGGCAGGCAAATTGGACAGTACCCCCGTAGAGGGGGGACTTGCTGAACGGGCAGGCCAGCTTATCCGATAAGGATGGGCTGGCCTGTGTTGTTTTGGAAAGGAGACTTTGATGGAAAAGTGGACGCCAATATTTTGGATAATCGGCAGCGGATTGGGCTTCTTTCTACTGATGCTTCTCTTGGATCAGTTAAAGATAAAGAAAAAGAAATAGATCCGGATTTCCAATGGAGTTAAAGAACTCCGAAAAAAAAACCACCCCGGATCCGACCCGGACCGATGGTTGGGATACCCGGCTCGGAAAAAGGCTTTGTAATTTCTTTTCCGAGCAGATGGGAATCAGGGGCAGAAGTGAAATCCACGTCCTGGACGACTTGATCGTGCTCCGGTTTAAAGATGCTCTATCATCCGGCGAGCTGGAGATTGGCGCGGCGAAGTCAGGCCGGTTACTCGTCAAGGAACTGATCGAGAGGGCCTGTCGCCAGGTTCAACCGGAGCTAGAACGACTGCTCCAGCAGATGACCGACTTGCACCTTCTCG
>JBFJNS010000132.1:0-7546 GCA_041618055.1 Binatia bacterium | reverse complement strand
GACGAGGCGCTCGATATTGTCGCAGATAAAATGATCGAGTTGCGCAAGAACAACGAGCCACACAAATTTTGCTACCTCCGAGGCCGCTACTCGTCGACCTCTACAGACCTTTTGTACGGCGCGCTGCCGAAAATTTTTGGTACCCCCAACTCCATCTCGCACAGTGCGATTTGCGCTGAAGCCGAAAAAATGGGGTCGCACCTGACGCAGGGCTTCTTTGGTTATCGCGACTACGATCTTGCTAACACCCAGTGTCTGGTGGCTTGGGGTGCCGATCCTCTCGCCTCGAACCGCTTGTTGCCTCATGCGATCGAAAAGTTTGGTGGTATCCTAGCGCGCGGCACGGTCATCGCTGTCGATCCACGCCTGTCGACCTCGGCGGCCAAAGCCCACGAGTGGTTGCCGATCAAGCCAGGAACCGACGGTGCACTTGCCTGCGCTATCGCGCATGTTCTGCTTACCGAGGGGCTGTGGAGCAATGAGTTCGTCGGTGAATTCAAGGGCGGAAAGAACCTTTTCGTCGAAGGCCAGACGGTTAACGAGGCTGCTTTCATCGAAAAGGAAACGCATGGCCTGGTCAAATGGTGGAACCTTGAACTGAAAGACCGCACCCCTGAATGGGCAGAGAACGAAACGTTGATACCAGCGGCGCAGACGATCCGCGTCGCCCGTGCCATCGGCAAGGCGGTGCCGAAGGTGGCTGTTTGGATGGGCCCAGGCGTGGGGATGAACCCGCGCGGCACATACGCTTCGATGGCGGTGCACGCGCTGAACGGGCTTGCTGGTTCGATCGACGTCGAAGGCGGTGTATTGCAAAGCACCAGCGTCCCTGTTGCCGAGTTCCCTAGCGCCGATGCGTACGTTGATGACATCGCCAAGGCCGGACTGAAGAACACGAAGATCGACGGCCGCGGCGCCAAGGAGATGCCGGCGATGAAGAGTGCAAAACCCGGCAGCGGTGTCGTGACCAACAACGTCGCCAATGAGATGCTGAAGGACCCCGGCGCAGTCAAGGTGCTGCTGAGTTCGTGGAATAACTTTAACTTCTCATGCATGGACCCGGAGCGTTGGGATAAGGCGTTGGCTGCCGTGCCGTTCTTTGCCCACATGGTCACCAATGCATCGGAGATGACGCAATTCGCCGACGTGGTACTGCCCGCTACATTCAACAGCAGCGAGGGCCTATCGGTGATCACCAACAACGGCAACACCCATGGCTTCGCAACAATTCAGCAGCCGGCGGCAAAACGGCTGTGGGATGTGAAGCAGGAAGAAACAGAGGTGGTTTGGTTGCTTGCTCAAAAATTAAAGGCCAAAGGTTTCCGAAACCTGTTCGATTACCTAAAGATGGAGTTCAAGGATCCCGAATCCGAAAGGCCCGCGCGCAACGACCGCGAGTTTTCGGAGATTGCCGCGAAGATCGCAAGCGCGCCGCTGTGGATGCCGAAGGAGCCACTGAAGGGCGACAAGATCGAAGGTTGGGCCGATTTCCAGAGGAAAGGCGTCTACAACACCGAAAAGTACAATTTCAAACAGGGCTGGGGCAGAAAGTTCAAAACCAAGACTGGGCAGTTCGAATTTTATAGCGAAACCTTAAAGAAAGGCCTGACTGAGCACGCCACCAAGTACCAAACGACCACCGATGACATCCTCGAGATTTCTGGCTATTTGGCCCGCGGAGAGTTGGCGTTCGTACCGCACTACGAACCTCCCAAACGCCATGGGGCCCGAAGCCAGTACCCGTTCGATATCATCGACTACAAATCGCGCCTAAACCGCGAAGGCCGATCGGCCAATCTGCCAGCCTACCAAGAATTCAAAAAGGTCGATGCGGGCGATGTGTCCTGGGAGGACGTGCTGAAAATGAACCCGGTCGATGGGGCTAAGCTCGGGTTGCGGACTGGCGACATGGTGAAGGTCTCTTCGATAGTGGGCTCGATTATCGTCAGGCTTAAGCTCTGGGAAGGTGTGCGTCCGGGAACCCTCGCCAAGTGCTTCGGCCAGGGGCACTGGGCCTACGGGCGCGTGGCTTCAAAGGACTACGCAAAATCGCAGGCACGCGGCGCCAACATCAACGAAATTCTGGTAGACGACTACGACCGCCTGAGCGGGTCGTCGGCCCGTAACGGCGGCTTTACCGGAGTTAAGGTCGAGAAAGCCTGACCGCGACCACACAAGCTGAGGGAGAGAAATAATGGCGAGATTGGGAATGGTCATCGACCTACAGCGTTGTGTGGGGTGCGGAGCCTGTGCTCTCGCTTGCAAGGGGGAGAACAACACCCCTGCGCGCGCCGGCGGCCAGAGCCACAACTGGCTCGATTATGTACTAAAGACCGAGGGTACTTTCCCCGACACGGTGCACGCAGCAATGCCGGTATTATGCAATCATTGCACCAACGCCCCTTGCGTCGACGTTTGCCCGGTGACGCCGAAAGCGATGTTCAAGACACCCGATGGTATCGCGATGCATGACCCGGAGCTGTGCATCGGCTGCAAAAAGTGCCAAAGCAGCTGCCCATACAGCTATGTCAAACTGGACGAGAAAAGCTTAGACGGTGAGACCTACAGCGTTATCAGCTTCAGTCCGCACGGTACGGATACGCAGTCGCAGTGGACCGACAAGACGGAGATGATTCCCAGATGCACCTCTTCCGGAGAGGAAACAGCCATGGCGGCAGGGGCGACGCCCCCCATGAAGAATCAATTCACGTCGGTCGAAGTACACCGAGCGGGCGTGGTGGGAAAGTGCACCTTCTGCTATCACCGCACCAGCAACGGCTTGCAACCTGCCTGTGTAGAGGTTTGCCCAGCAAACGCGCTGATCTTTGGCGACCAGGAAGATTCGAACTCAGAAATCGCCAAGGTGCTGAAGACGGAGAAATCGTTCCGCCTGCAGGAGGAAAAGGGAACGAAGCCAAACGTGCATTACATCGGTAATTACAGCGCTAGAGCCTGACGCCAAGGTATGTGAAACGTAAGGGTGGGCGCGGCCTGCTTCATTTTGTCAGGATCACGGATGCCGGATTACGACGCTAATAAGGGCAGAGCCCGCGAGAACTTCTGCCGCTATCTTGCGGCCTGCTATTACCAGCCCGACTCGGCATTCGCCGAAGAGCGAATTTTTGAATCGATGCGTGAGGCCGCGCGTGAAATTCACCCTGATGTCGATGTGCTTGCTCGTCGTCTTGGTAAGGAATTTGCACAGGAGGGCCTGAAAAGGCTCCTCGTCGACTACACCCACCTATTCCTTGGCCCGACCTATGCGCTCGCTAAACCCTATGGCTCTATCTGGCTGGACGGACCAAATATAGTTATGGGCAAATCTACTTTGGCGCTGCTGGAAATTTATGAGGCCGGCGGCTTCAAGATTGCGGAAGACTTCCGCGAACTCCCCGATCACATTGCCGCTGAATTGGAGTTTTTATACCTGCTCATTTACAGGCAAAACGAGACGCATCGAATTGGCGAGCCCGAGGCTGTGAGAGCCAACGTTGCACTACGTAAGCGTTTCCTTGCGGAGCATCTATCTCGTTGGGTTGGGCCGTTCACGGCAGAAGTCTCGGCCGGGGCCCAGAGCACGTTCTACCGTTCGCTTTCCGAGATAACCGAGCGTTTTGTTTCGATGGAAGTGGACGAAATCAAAACCACGTAATTTCAAGCAGACTCCTACCGCGTGTGATTCTTGTACCTGGCCCACACTTGGCCAAAGAGAACTAGTGGATACAGGCAACGACGTCGGCATACGCGGGCGAACAAAAGAAATATGGAATCGCTCGGAGCCTCAGTGATCTAACCCGCCAAAGATGCCGGGTCGTGAGCAACGATCCAACTGATAGCCCCACGCACAAAATAGCTAGCGCCCCCTTCTTTGTAACGGGCTCCAGGGGGCATTAGCTTAAACTCGTATCCATTTGGCTTATGTCCGAATCGGGTCATGAGCAGCCCATCTGCCTCCGGATGGTTCTGGTCCGTTCAGGGCAACGAAACTGACATTCGAACACTTCGGCGCGTCAAGTTCTGCTCTGCGCTGGCGAGCAGACCTCCCCGACGACCCTGATGAACGACAGCTCGGTGCCAGAAGCCCCCGTGAATGGCCCTTGCGTATTATCGACCAATACGTGAACTAGTTGCATACCGCCTACTTTTCAAAAGCTCAATTAACCCATGGGGGAACATCCACGAGCGCTCCTACCGGTATAGATTATCCCTACCATCGCTGCTAACCTCTTCCGATAAAGGAATCGAAAATGCCGCTGGTCCCAGCGCGGATCGGAGATGTTGCATCGATGCCCATTGAACTACCTCGATTTTCGAATAATGGGAGTCTACCGGGGTTTATTGCCGCGGCGATGCTAACTGCTTCCACGTTAGCGGCTTGTACCGCGGGCACGGGAGGATCCGGCGTCCCATATGTGTTTAAGCCATCGGGCAGCGGCAAATTCCCCGCAGTCATCGTCCTGCATACTCGGGGAGGCGTTCAGCCCCACGTCGTCGAATTCGCGGATGACCTCTCGCGGCGAGGGTACGTAACCGCGGTTGTCGATTACTTCGCGACGGGCGGCGTGGACAATATCGAAAAGGGATATGATTTCCTGGCGCAGCACGAGGCCGTCGCGAGTGATCGGATCGGCGTTGTCGGATTTTCCAAAGGCGGGCACCAAGCGATCAATTTCGCTTATTTTTCGCATAGATTCACCGAGCGTCGGGTTGGCGCGATTGTCGCCTATTACATCGGTCCCGACACAGGCATCAATGATGAGCGTCATCCCCCGATCCTGTTTTTGCACGGCAGCGATGACGTTCACGTAAGCTCCGGACGGCTTCGCACTTTCTGCAAGGTTCAACGGAAAATGAACACTCTGTGTGAGGCAGTAGTATTCCAAGACGTGCTGCACGCCTTCGACCACCCGACCGCAGTTTACGGTGGATACGATTCAGCCGCCAAGGTGAAGGCATTCGAAGAAGCCGCGTCGTTTCTGGACAAACATCTAAAAGGCAAACCAGCGAAATAATCTTCGAGAACAGTGTGTGATCGTAAGAGAATCAAACACCTGTTTTGGATAGATTTCACCCAAATCTAAGCTGAGCCGCATAGTCGACTTTGTCCGCAATAAGGGACAACAAAGACCCGGCAAGCGATGGCTGAGCAACCCAGTCACCGACTTAAAAGAAATCTCTAGGAAAACGCCTGCGCAGACGTTTTGCAACAGTACTTGGCGCGCCAAAGTCGAACTCTACTGCGCTGAGGGATAGCGCTGTCAGTCTCGAGCCGATAGCTCCAACCAAGAAAATTACCGCCTACACCTGCCAGAAAAGTGCAGAAAATCGCACGTTCTGGTCAAAGCTGCTGGGACTGTGACAAAGCGCACAGCGTTCCGCCAGCAGTCGCTCCATGTTTGACTCAATAGGGACACATCCGGCAGGCCCAGGAAAAGTCCGGCGCCGGCAGAATACGGAAAGAAGGCCATGAGCACCGAGCACAACGAGCCAGAAACGACCGCTACAGCCCAGCGCTTCTTGGCAGGCCTGGCCGTGTGGGTCGTAGTGATGGCGGCGTACGCCATCGCATAATCCGAAGAGGAGCCTGGGCCAAGGCCGATGGATCGGCCTGTATCGTCCTTGGTTTATTCTGGCACGGCATCCCATTTTTGATCGTCAAAGGCACGGTCACCACGCTTTCAATCCCGCCGGGCAGGCGCGGTTCTGGGCCAAGTCGGCAACGTCCTGCCGCAGCAAACCGAGCCTAGAGAATTTACCAGGGTGTTGGTTCCCCTGTCGCGCGGACCGCCGATGTTGCCTTTGGGATCAGACGCGGACCTCGGGCGCCTTAATCGATCTCAGATCATCAGGGACTTTCCAACGCATGGGCCAACCGCAGCCTCAGCCTTTACTCTTTCCCGCACTAGGCAGCAGCAATAAGCTACATCGGCTATCCAGCGCAGGCATCGCCATAGTCTGGGTAATCCGAATTTGATTTGGGAGGTTGATTCATGATTGCCTATACCGTTGTTGGAACCAATGATCTCGAGAAATCAGCTGCGTTCTACGATGCCCTACTTGGTGAAATCGGTGGGAAGCGGGCCATGGAACTTGGCGGAATCATTCTTTACGCGGGTGCAGAGGGAGCGCCTTTCTTCTGCATAGCCAGTCCCGTCGACGGAAAGAAAGCCACTGTCGGGAATGGTTCGATGGTTTCATTTGCGGCGGAGAGCCCGGAGGCTGTTGATAAACTTTATGCCAAAGCCATTAAGCTGGGTGCCTCTGACGAGGGTTCGCCAGGACCGCGGTCGCGTGGTGGTCTCGACTTCTACGCTGGCTATTTCCGCGATCCAGATGGGAACAAGCTGAATTTCTTCTGCATGTAGAAGAGCTCCGACTAACACCGATCGATGGCTAATCGGGGACCGATCACGCCTCCATCCTGAATGACCGCTTCGGGTCATAAACCGCCATCAGCGAATTGGTAAGCCTACGTCTGATTCCCGCTTCTAAGCTGACGTTTGAGACACAGTAGCCTGACGATGTCGGCTTCCCACACGGCAGCGGATTTGGGCGCTGAGGTGATGGCCTTTGGGCTAAGTACCAATATCGGACGGGACATCTTGCAGCTGTGCGCTTCGCGTTGAAATGTGCTTCTTGATCTCTATTACGAGTGCCTCGGCGAAGCCTCCGAAGTCATAATCAAAGTCGTCCATCAGCATTTTGAACTTTTTGATGTCATCGTCTCTCCATCTATCCATGGAGTTTCGATGCTCTTGGCTATCTAGAAAGAACTGCATCTCATAGTAAGAGTTCTTGACGTTGATAGCGGTACTTCTCAGTGCCTCGGAGCCGTAGACTTCGATCAATGCGCCGGCCTCCACAACTGTCTCCATTGTAATTGGACAGCGCGCAGGCGAACCTTGCTTTTCATACGCTAATGTCAGGCAGGCTGCGACGATGGCTATTGCTTTAACGTTGGTGAGTGCTTGTTCGAGCTTGGTCCGGTACAACTCCCTTGTTCTTTCCTCCTTGTCTTCTTGCTGCAAGCGCAGCGTTAAATCTGCGGTCTCGGACTGTATGAGATAAGCGCTGCCTGCCGCGATAAGACCGCCGATAATCGCGGCCGCGAGCGGAACCAGAGGCTTCATACATTTCTCGCTGAACACGGCCGAACCTTTCCAAGTCTTGGCATTTGCGTGGTCGATGAAGGAAGAATGGTAACTGATATCCTCCGGCAAAACGGCAACGCATTGGCAGGGCCTGACCGTTGGGATGCTCTGTCTCGCGAAGGGAATGTCGCTTACTGGATCTAGCCGTTCCTCCCAGGAAATGACGCCCCTTCAAGAAAAGGGCCCCGGATCATATTCAACCATAACTTTTAGATGCACAGTGGTTCCAACAGCAGATGGAGGAGCATGTCGGCTTTGGGTCATGAGCAGCCCATCTGCCTCCGGATGGTTCTGGTCCGTTTAGGGCAACGAAACTGACATTCGAACACTTCGGCGCGTCAAGTTCTGCTCTGCGCTGGCGAGCAGACCTCCCCGACGACCCTGATGAACGACAG
>JBFJNS010000131.1:0-7581 GCA_041618055.1 Binatia bacterium | reverse complement strand
TGATTCCCAGCTGCTTTTGCGCTTCTTCGATCAGGGAGTTATCGACATAGTCCGTGTAGGACGGGACCTTCTTATCCTTATACATGCCGTCCTTGACTCTTAGATCCATGGTTTTTTCCATGCCCGCTTTACTGACCTCGCCATCTTTCGGAAAAGGTTGAAAGTCGCGCACCAGGAAATCATAGTCTTGTTCCGCTATGTTTCTCTTGCTCTTGAGCGCTTTCATGTGGATCGCGATGGCTTCTTCCTTATTCTTTGGGTCGTAAAGCCACTGCGTCGCCTGAATCATCGATTTCAGGTATCGGACAACCGCGTCGCGGTTCGATTTGATGTAGTTCGTGTGGGCAAAATCCGCGGTGAACTGAATGGGCCCAAGAATCTCGTGGAACGTGACGAGTTTCGCATAACCTTCCTGAGCGGCCCGCAGGTTGAAGGGCGGTCCCATGAAGGTTGCATGGACGGAACCACCTTTGAGGGCCGCATACCGATCCGGCGAGGTTCCCACCACGAGCATCTTATAGTCGTTCTCCTTGAGCTTGTAAGCCTTTTCCAACACCTCTTGAATCATCAGCGTTGTCCCGCCCGTGAGGGAGCTCACGCCGATGGTTTTGCCTTTCAAGTCGGCACCGGACTTGATTTCCGGCCGGGCCATAACGTCATACGGGATCTTGTGCATGTTGCCGGCCAAGATTCTGACTTTCGCGCCCTTTTCAATGGCCGTGATGACATAATCGGGATTGATCCGTCCAATGGGCACGGTTTCGCTCAGCACCGCTCGGGTCGTGTTGGTTGCGCCACGGATGACGACGACTTCCACCTCCAGTCCGTTCTTCATGAAAAATATCTGCTCTGCGATATACAGCGGCCAGCTCGATGCCGTGTTTCCGCTCTGGACGAAACGCATGGCTTTTAGCGGGGTGTCAGCAGCGAGGAGCGGGCCGGAGCCAAAGACCATGACCAAAAGCGCGAGGGCGCTGTTCAACCCAATTCCTCTATACATTCGCATTTTTCCCTCCTTTTGTTTTTGAACTGTCTAAAGCTGGGCAAAGCCGCCGGTGGCGTTGACTTCTTCCTCGATCTGTTTCCAGATGACTTTTTCCAACTCAATGAAGCGGGGGTCGGACCTGACGTCCATGGTCCGGGGACGCGGCAACGGAACCGTAAATTCAGAGCGGATGGTTCCGGGTCGGTGACTGAATACAATCACCCGATCCGCGAGCAAGATCGCCTCGGGAATCATATGCGTGACAAAAATCACGGTTTTCTTTGTCTTGGCCCAGATGCGCAGCAATTCCAGCTGCATGAAATTTCTTGTCTGAGCGTCGAGAGCGGCGAACGGCTCATCCATGAGGAGGATCCTGGGATCGATAGCCAGGGCTCGCGCCAGGTTGACGCGTTGTTGCATGCCTCCCGAGAGCTCGTGGGGGTAGTGATTTTCAAAGCCACGCAGTCCAACCAGTTCGAGAAACTTGCGTGCGGTGGTCTCGGCCTCCTGGCCGTTGCGGTTTCTTCCTTCGAGACCCAGCAAAACATTCTTCAGGCTCGTCCGCCATGGAAGCAACGAGGCCCCTTGAAAAACAAATCCCATGAGAAGTTCGCTTTCCACGGCTTTTGCGTCTTTACCGTCGACGAAGATGTCACCGCTGGTATGGGGAAAAAGCCCGTTGACGACCCGCAACAAAGTCGTTTTGCCGCAACCGCTGGGTCCGACGATGCTGACGAATTCGCCGTCCCGTACTGAGAGGTTGATGTTCTGGAAAATGACGAAGGGATCCGCCCCAGGTCGCGGTATCTCCTTGCGCAGGTTTCGTAACTCAAGCACCGGTCCGGCCATGTTTATTTAACCTCCGACTTCCAATCCTCGTCGCCACGGAGTGACGTAGCGCTCGATTCTTCTGATCGCTTCGAATCCGGCGATGCCGAGTATCGCAAAGGCGGCGACGCCGACGAACAGTGTGGGAATGTTGAGAGTCTGGCCGGCGAAGAAGATCAGATAGCCAAGTCCTTCACTTGCGCCGAACCACTCAGCGATGGCGACTCCGGTCAGGCCGCGGCCGATGGCAAGGCGGATGCCGGCGAGAAGAAACGGAAGGGAAGCCGGCAGAAGGATCTTGTAGAATAAACCCCAACGGTTCAAGCGAAAGGACCGCGCCAGCTCCACGAACTCCCGGTTCACCACGCGCATGCCGTAATAGCAGTTGATCAAAATGGGGAAGACACAGCCGAGAAAAACAATGGCCACTTTGGATCCGCCGCCGATGCCGAACCAGAGCAGGAGAACGGGCGCAAACGCGATGCGCGGCGTGGTGTAGAGTGTCGCCATCCAGGGATTGACGTAGTCGCGCACCCGGGGACTGAGCGCCATGAGAAAGCCGATCCCCGTCCCAACAATGATGGCCAGCGCGAACCCATACAGGAAGATCCAGGAACTGGCGAATAAATGCGGGTACAGTTCGCCGCTGACAAACAGCATGTCGTACCCTGTCCATACAACGGTCAGCGGGGAAACGATGATGCTCGTATCTTGGATGATGGCATTGGCCACGACATGCCAGGTGATTAAACCGGCGGCGATGGACGATGCCTTGATCATCGTTGTGGAGTAATTCTTATAGAATCCCATCGGGGTACAGCCAAAATAGAGTCAGTGCGATGTTAAGATCAAGTGCCGGCGAGTCGCGATTACCACTCCGCGCTCTGACGCCACGGAGCCACGCGATGCTCGAATTTCTTAATCAGGTGAAAACTGGTCAGCCCCATGGCCGCTAACAGAATGACGGTGACGAATAATTTCGGACTGTCCCAGGTTTCCGAGGCGTCCCGAAGCATATAGCCCAGGCCGGCGTTGGCGGCCATTAATTCGGCCACGATGACACCCAGCAGGGCTCTTCCCACCCCCAGGCGCATGCCCGTGATGATGTAAGGAAGCGCCGCGGGGAAACGAATCTTGTAGGTAGTTTCCCACGGGCCAAGACGCAGGGACTTGGCCAGCTCGAGCCAGACCGGATCCAAGGATTTTATGCCCGCGGCCGTGTTCAAAATAATGGCGACGGCGGTAATTTTAAAGACCACGATAACTTTGGAAATCATGCCGATCCCGAACCAAATGATGATAATGGGGACAACGGTAATAATGGGAATCGAATAGAGGGTGGCAATCCAGGGGTCCATCATCTCGTCAAACCATTTATACATTCCCATGAAATAACCGATGATGATGCCGATGAGGCAGGCGGTGGAAAACCCGTAAGCGAATTCGAGCAGCGTCGCCTGGAGATGCTGGTTCAACTTCCCTTCGATCGTGAGTGTCCAGAAGGAGTACAGCACGCTGCTGAAACGTGGAATGAGCAAATCGTTTTCCAGCAATAAGCGCGCGAGAATTTCCCACAACGCCAAACCGGCCACTACCGAGATAATGCCGCGAGTTAATTCCCTGCTCACCGAAATCGCTCTCCGCGTTTTCTATTAGCGATAAAGCTCCGGATCTTCACCTTTGTCCCTTCCTATTCTGATCCTGGGATAAACGGAGGCCCCACCGGGTCTTCCCTGGACCATGAAGTCCACTGGAATAAACCCCTGAAGCAGCGGGATTGGAACTTCGACGCCGACAAACGGGCTTCGGTGGTCTCCGCCGACGCCGATCTGGTTGCCCCAGAGACCGGCCGGTAAGGCCCCGCTCATGCTGAAACGGCTTGCAGAAACGCTTCCCTGTATCGGCGGCAGCTTGTACTTGCTCCCCGGATCGCGTTCGTTTGCGCTCAACAAGTCGTGATCCAGAACTTTCGGAAAGCTGCCGCCGGCGCCGCCCGCTTCGCGTACGAACGAAAAGGTCGCTTCGTCGCTGTCGCTCTTCGATGAGCCGGCCAGTTCCCGTTCTCCCCGCAGGATCGGGGCCGGGAGGTTTCTGATTCCTCCCACGCTGCCTTTCGGCCGCTGATTCACGTCCGCAAGGGCAATGTCGCGATTTTTCTGGCGCAGCGCGACGAAAAATCGATCGGCCGCCTGTCTCGGCAGTGCGTAGCCCTGGCTGCGCACGCCCCAGGGTGTTTGGTAGTAAAGCAGCAGCTCGCTGTTGCCGGTGAGGTTGATGCCGCGGTCGGCCAACTCCATATTCTTCAAGTTGCCGTCAAACAGCGATGCCTTCAGATTCAGCCCTTCGGGGCCATATAGCTCCGGATGCTCCATGAGGAATTGCTTGCTCATGCGCAAGCCCTGATTTTCGCTCCTGGCGAGCTCAGCAAGCTTCTTGGTCGCCTCCGCTGCTGCGGGACTCTCCGGAAATTCGTCGATGACTCTAGTCAGGTAGTATTCCCGACTTCCTCGGCTCGTACTCTTGGTGGCTGCGTTCAGGAGGGTGCTGGCCGCTTTTTCCTTGAGGGTTGCGATTGTTTCCTTGGCCGTTCCGGCCATCTCGTGATAGCCGATTGCTTTGTCGAGCATGCCTTTCTCTTCGTAGGCGTTGGCGATGATCTTGTAAACTTCGGCGGCGTTGTCCGACTGGGGATGACTGCGGACATAGGACACAGCAGCGTCGATGATGGGTTGCGAGGAAATCGGGTTGTCGGAGAGGACTTTGATCAAGTTGTTACCGATCATCAGCGCGTTTGCGGCGCCGAGAGTCACCGCTCCCGCCGGCCCCGCGGCAGCCATGGCACCCGCGGCGTAGAGCAGATTCTTCTTTAGCAAATCCTCTCCCAAAAGAACGTACTTGACCGACTCAAGGCGCCTCTGGCTCTGAGCATCGCGCAACGTCGCCAGCAGGTTGTATTCCGGGCTTTGCAGCAACGCTGCGGCCCGTTTGCGCGACTCCGGGTTGTCAGCGGAACGGGCAATCTTTTCGAGCAGCTTCTTTGCTTGTTCGTGGTGGCCCCTCATTTCCATAGCGACGGCTTCCGCATCAAGCGCGGAATCGAGGACCGGTTTGCCGCGGTTCTTTTTTTCGATGTCGATGACGGCCCGCTCGATCTCCAGGGGGTCGCGCAGCGTGAGTCCCAGAAGGAGCCGGCGGAAGTCTTCTTGTTGCTCCGAGGGAGGGGGTGTTTGAGCGTCGGCAGCGAGACTTTTTTGATGCTCCTCGGTCTGGGGTTTTGACCATTTCTGGATGAGGGCTGCGGCTTCTTTTGACTCGGGGTCAAAGTATGAGGCGATCTGGGCGTGAAACAAGGCTTTGCTCAGGTGACTCTTCGCCGCCGCCTCGTTCGCGTGTTTCAAGTGTTTCTTCACCAGGGCATTTATTTGTTTTGCTTCAAGTTCCTCGACTTTTTTCACGACTTCATCCCGCCGCGGGTCGTTGGGGTAACGTCTGAGATGATCCATATGACGGGCAAGGGCGCGCCTCTCCTCAATGGGCATGTCGCGGTTCGCGAGGGCATACGCTTGGCTGATCACCGTTTCCGCCGCCGCTCCAATATAGTTTCCCGAGGCGACGCCGACGAGATCCACGGAGCTCAAAAGGCGGTTGAAAGCGCCTCCCCATTGATTCGCCGAACTCTGGCGCAGGAGCTGATTCGCCTGCAGCAAATCATCGCCTTTGATGATCGCTTCAAGGTATTTTTTGCGCTGCGGCGAAGAGGCGTTCTTAAGGGCTTCATTGACAGCGGCAAGGTACCCTTCGCGGTCGTCGATCGTATTATTCACGAGATCCTGGGCGTGTGAGGTCAGCGCGGTGACGGAGCCAAATTCTTTCCGCAGACGCTCATCTTCCGCTTTGAAGAATGCCAAATATTCCCCGAGCGGGGCTTCCGGGTTAGTCAGTGCCTCCACCAGCAGTGCGCGCGTGCGCTTATCGACTTCGTCGGGAAAAAACTGGGGTGTGGCAGTAGATTGCTCAAAGGGATCAAAATCGGGCAAGGGATCGAGGATTCTTTGCAGGGTTTCGGGGGGAAGCTGGGAGAGCGCGGGGCTCGTGGGGTACAAAGCGAGGCTGCTGATGAAAAGAAGCAGGAAGAACCGCACTAGTCTTGCTGTCATCGGTTCAACCTCGATATTTTCTCCGTGATGCCACGCAAAGCCTCAATTTTTCCCTGGGCTTCAATTTTTTCTAGGATCCCATCTACTTGAACGACCTCTGCATAAAGCTTCAGCGCCGACCTGGCAAACTGATCAAAAGTCTTGAGGTCGAAGTCGAGACCCTCTGGATCGTACTGGGTGGCATAGTCTTTTGCAAGCTGGACATAGAAGTCGCCGAAGTCCAGCAGAAAACGGTAAATATTCTTGCTTTGCCGGTGCTTTGTTACGAGTTGGCTGTAGCCCAGAATGACTAGCTGGTTGCCATCCCTCAAGCGGTAGCGATTCGCCTCGACAAAGGCGACCTTGGCTCTATCGATGCGCTCCTCCTCTACCCGGGCGAGAAACTCATACGGGGTTCCCTGATACTTCCGAATCAGGGCATTCCAAGCGGCAACCTTGTCGTCGAGCCCCTTGATATAGCTGAAAGGATCCTCCACCGGCAACGGTTCGTCGAGAATCTGCTGAAAGTTTTCCAAAATGCCGATGTTCTTCGTTGCCTCGGCGCCCAGCTTGCCATCGGTTTCCGTCACTTTGCGATAAGAAGCGATGGCGTGATTATATTCTCTGAGCCTTTCTAAAGCCAAGGCTTTGTTGAATTGAACGATGTCGGCGAATTTTCCCGGGTTCTTTTTTTCATAATCTTGAAAGCGGACCAGCGTGGCCTTCATAATGTTGACGCCGGTGACATCCTTGGGAATCGTAAACCGATAGGTGTCCTCTTTCGCCAGGCGCTGGAAGTCTTTGACGATGTCCAGCAGATCACCTGCGGGAGCATAGCGCGCTTCGGGAGCGGGTGCCCGCGAGGAACAGGCCGAAGTATGAAAGGCGACAAGAAGAAGGGACATGCCGATGCCGGCATGAAATCTTGTCAGGTAAAGGCTCAAGATGGTCTTTTTCTAGGAACAGTGTTCTTGGCGGTGCGCATGAGTCGCAGTCAGCTTGTGCTGCCGATGCCGATCACTGGATTAACCTTGCCCCAATTGCGCTGTTTACTCCATAGTTTCCGAAGTTTGCGGGCAAGTCAAGCCGGGCCGGAAGGGGCGCAAGCCCTATCGGGGCCAAGCATGGCATGGCGATGCTGCCTGCTTTTGTGGAATGGATGGGAAATCCGAATTATACTCGCTCTGGGAGCCAAGACAGGTCGCTGGGAGCCGCGCATCGTCAGCGGCCCCTGAGCGACGTTCGTCTATGGTTTTTCCCGCTCATCATTGTAATGGGGGTACTCATAACGAACCATGGAGTTTTCGACATTCTTAGCGCCTAGTGGACTTACGGAGCTCGCGCGTCGGGCTTGCAGTCTTTTTCTAGCGGCGGCGCTGGTGGCTTCTTTTGCTTGTTCGCCCGGTTTGCCCCGCGCGTCCGTCACCGCACCGCCGCCGGAGGCGGTTCCGCCGGCCCCGCTGCAGGTTATCCCCGGCCCTGCGACGCGGCCATTCTTTATCGGATTTACCCTGTGGCCGGCGGATTTGTCCGCCGAGGGGCTGCAGACGGCGGCGGAGTTCGCTCACAATCATGGTGATATCGTCTCGGTCACGTTTATCGGCGGCGTTCCATGGCCCGAGGCGCTGGAGG
>JBFJNS010000130.1:0-7618 GCA_041618055.1 Binatia bacterium | reverse complement strand
TCGACGCCGAGCTTGACCAGGTTGCGAGCCATTTTTCGCGCTTCTTCCACGTCGGTCACGGCCATATGATGCGCCGCCGTCGCGTGGCCGTAAAAGCCTCCGCCCGCGCCAAATATTCTCGGTCCCGTGATTTTCCCGAGGTTGATCGCATCCCTGAGCGCCAAAATCCACTCGAGCGGATTGCCCAGGTCGCGCACGGATGTTACGCCGTGTGCGAGCAGCAGTTCGCCCATGAACCCGCGATAATGGATATGGTTATCGATGAAGCCCGGCAGGACCGTTTTCCCCTTAGCGTCGATGATTCGAGCCTCGCGGGGAACATCGATCTTTTCCGTAGCCACATTTTTGATGCGCTTGCCTTCGATCAGAATAGTAGTGTTGTCAACGGGTTTGCCGCCATTGCCGTCGATGAGCCGGCCGCCTTGAATAACGACCGGGGCTTGCTGTGCTGCCATGCTAATGTTACCTCCTGATCAATCTCCGAAAGGTGCGAAACTCACTCTTCCTTGGTGTTAAGGAAAAAGAAGCGGAGCGTTTAAGAGTGTGAGTCGTCTTCATGCGCGCGCTCATATGACCGGGCGTGCCGCGTCGATGCACGATCTTTCCGCACTCAGGCACCGAAACGTTCCTACGAGGGCAGCAATATCACAAGAGGGAGGGATGTCAAGAAAACCGCGCCTTAACCTTGCCGCAATCAAGACGCGCTCCTACTTGGGGACCGTCGCCTTCAGCCTTGCGGCGAGTTCTTTCTGCAACTTGTGGATTTGGCCGGGACTGTACGGCGTCGTTTTCCATTGCAAGACATCGAAAGGAAGTCTGTCTAGCGGTGTCGAGCAGATGTGGATGCACGGCTTTTTGAGGGCGTGAGCGTATCCCGCCTCGTAGAGCACGTTGGGTTTGGCTTCGGACAGATCGACGATGACGGCGATGGAGCGGCGAATGAGGCGGTGGATCTCCTCGACGACGTTGCCTTGGAATTCTCGGCGGTCCACGCGGTCGCATACGGCGCCGACATACTCCGCGGCATAACGCATGGCAAAGAAAAAGACGTCTTCGTATTGCGGCGCAAACGGCATGGCGGCAAAAACGAGGCGTCTCACTTTTTTTGCTTCCGGGGCGTGCGCGCGCTCCTTCGTTGTTTCAAGCTCCGATTGAAGTGCGGGAACGAGTCCGTCGAGAGTGACAATTCCCCAGGATGGCATGTTTCGCTTGAGAGCGGGAATGACCAAGTACACGCCATCAGCCTTGACCGCCTCTTGATACAGCTTAACCTGACGCCTGGCCTCCGTGGTAAATCCCGGAAAATCCCAACCCTTGGCTTCGACAATGAATTGGCGTCCGTCGGGGGCGTAGATGACAAAGTCTGGGGCGAGACCGGCAATGCCTCTTTTTGTCTCGAAGCGTATGTTTGCCTTCCGCAGTCGCTCTTCGATGGCGTTCGTTAGATTTTGTTCATCTGATACCGTCATCTTATCTGCTCGCGGTTTGTCACCGAACTCCAAGCGACTCGCTCATTGGAGTCAGCTTCGTCGGAATACAAAAGCGATCTGTGAGCCAAGAGAGGTTGCCGTTGGATAACGTCGTAATCATGCTGGCGCGCCGGTCGGCGAGTGAACCGAAAACGTCGCAGGCGGGGACCTCGAGGGAGCTTTTGAACCGCACGGTCATCGATGGCCATTATGTCGGTATCTTTTCGAGCCTCACCTCGACGTTGTAATCGGGCTCTCCCGAGACGGGGTCGGTTCGGCGCGCGATGAGCACATTGGCTTCAGGCCAATAGGCTTGCAGCGTGCCGGACTTGACGGGCGCAATTTGAAGTATGCCTTTCATGTGGCCGGTTTCCGAGCGCACAACGACCTCTTGGCCATTCTCAAATGCCAGTTTTTCGGCGTCTTGTGCGGAAATGAAGATCGTGTCTCGTCTATTGCTTCCCATGAGACGGTCTTTGCTTCCAAAGGTCATACTGTTGAACTGTTTGCCACGTCGGGTGGCGAGGTAGAATTTACCTTCGGTTGCCCTGCGGTCGGGCGGATCGAGCACCGTAAAGAGGGCCCGATGACCGGGCATGTTTGTAAAGCCGGCCTTGAACAGATACGAGCCGCCCCATTGCATCTGATCGCCTTCTTGGCAAAGTTTCTCCACTCCCTGGTACATGGGCATTACGCGCGCCATCTCCTCGCGAATGTTCTGCGTGTCTTTGAACGGGAACAAAAGATCGCCGTTGGGCATGGCTTTGCGGCCGATGAGCGCAGGAATTTCCCACTCCGGCAGAGATCCGCCTATGCGCCGCCCGGGTATTTCGGGCGTAAAGCGGATTCTTCGTTCCGTGCTCGTTGTGGTTCCGCCGCTGCGTTGCTCGTAACGTGTCTGGCCGGGAAGGATAAGCACGGATTCGTCGGCATCCAGAAGCATGGAGCTGTTTAAAACGATATCCTGATGAATTCTGAAAGGAACCTTTCGCAGGGCTTGAGCCACGAAATTGCGGTCCGGCATTGTCTCCAAAAGATTGCCGCCGATGGAATAGAGAAACTTGAGCTTGCCTCGGTGGGCGGCGTCGATCATCTGCGGCAGCTTCAGGCCGGAAATCGAGGGAACCGGGTGACGCCAAAGATTAGAAATACGGCGGGCGTTTTCATCATTTACCGCAAAACCACCTGGGAACTTGTCCGGCTCCACGCCGCATTCGCTGCCTCCCTGTGCGCCGCTGTGGCCCCGAAGGGGCATGATGCCGCACTTCTCGCGCCCGAGCATGCCGCGAGACAAAGCGAGGTTGACGATGGCCTTGACATTTTCGACGCCGAACTCGTGTTGGGTGACCCCGACGCTGTAGACCAGCACGGAGGTTCTGGCCGCCCCGTATGCCAGCGCGAAGCGCTCCATGTCCGTGCGCGTGAGGCCCGAACGGGCTTCGAGCATTTCCCAAGATTGTTCTTGGAGTTCGGCCTTCAGCGCCGGGAAGCCTTCCGTATGCATGGCGATGAACTCGTCATCCAGGCGGTTAAAGGCGATGAGCGCCTTGAGGACGCCGTTAATGAAAGCAATGTCGCCACCTACTCGCAGCTGAAAGAAATCGTCCATAAGCTTGGTACCGAACAGGGAGCTGCTCGCTACGGAGGGGACCCAGTATCGCTCGAGCCCAGGCTCTTGCATGGGGTTGACGACGAAGATGCGCGTGCCTTGCTTCTTTGCATAGTGCATATACTTCGTTGTCACCGGCTGGTTGTTGGCCAAATCGGAACCGAAGATCACAAGCAGGTCGGTGCCGATGAAATCCGATAGCGAACAGGTCGGTGCGGCGATGCCGAGTGTGCTTTCGAGGCCCGCTACGCTGGCCGCATGACCCAGGCGGGAGCAGAGATCGATGTTGTTGGTTCCAAGGGTCCGGGCAAGCTTTTGAAACACGTAATAGACTTCATTGGTGAGCCCTCGCGAAGTGGCAAAAAACCCCATTTCATGGGGCGTTGAAGCGCGTAGCGCCTTGCACACTAAATCCAGAGCCTCGTCCCACGACAGCCGTGAGAAGGCCGTAGCCCCGTGCGGGCGAACCATGGGGTAGGGGACGCGTCCGAGCGAGCGAAGCTTCTCTTGATCAAGGCGCCGCAGCCTGCCGACATTTCCCATGACCGAGATGTCAAGGGGTCCCATGGTGTTCAGCCGGAGCAACTTCAGACGAGTCATGCACAAGTGAATACCCGGCATGACGTTATCCCGCAATCCATATGGCCCGAGCGAGCAGCCATCGCAGACCCCACGGGTTAGTATTTTCCACGCGAAGGAAAGTTCCGTCTTGTTTTCCCAAAGCACGGCTGCCATCTCGCGGTAGTGGTGCGGTTTCCTCTGACCGGTAAGACCAAATGGGATCACCCGGGAAAGCCAGCTGTCATTGGAATTGCGAGTAGCCACGAGCCCTTACTTTTTCTCTTTGCTCCCGTTGACCTCCTCGAGAACGGCGGCGAAGTTTTCCGGTTCGTTCTTGGAGATGGCTGTCTTGTATAAAGCGTAGCGCTGATGAGAGTTCCATTGCTGCCACTGTTGAGGCGTGACGCCCGCTCCGGCGCCGAGGCTTCGCTCCATGACCGCAGGCGGTATCTGATGCGGGTTGTCCCAAGTAGTCCTGTCTGCCGGCGGCGTTCTTTCCGCCGGCGCGCCTCTATATTTTCGGCAAAGGAAGTCCACGTAAGCCGTGAATGCGTTTTTCTCTTCTTCGTGGTCCGATGGCAGATGGCAAAGCACAGTGCGTTCCTCCATGCTGAATGCCAGCCAGACTTTCAAGGAAAGTTTCATTCCGGCCAGGTCGAGCTTCATGCGCAGGTGCAGGGGAAGACGGCTCATTGTTGGCAGGAACGCCTCCTCATATCGAAATGAGTAAAACATATATCACCTAGAGAGTTTGCTTTTCGGCCCGCCAAGAAGATATTTTCTCTTTCGTGGGGTCGATGTCAAACGGATTCTTTTGACGGCTCAATGTAGCGCGGTGCATGGATTGACCGGAGCAGATAATGGCGACAGGGGGCTCCGCGGCGCGTTGTGGCAATTTCATCGTCAGCGGCTGCCCAACAGCCCGCGCCGCCAATAAACATTGCAGATCGAGGGGGAACGTTGGCGCCCGCCAAATCATATCCATAGCTGCGGCCACGTTGAACTCATGTGGGGGTGAATTTTGCCGCCCTTCGTGTGGTCATTAGACAAAAGGGGAGATCATTATGGCAACCACAAGATATTCCAAGCTGTTTTTGCCTCCAGGCAAAGTGACAGAAAAAGAATTTCTGTCACGGCGTATCGGTTGCGAGGGGGTGGGTTTCAGCTATGTGCGCTATAAACCCGGAGATGGGGCGGCGTACGTCCATCGCCACAGAGTTCAGGAAGAGGTTTTTATTACGGTCCAGGGGACCGGCACGATTATTCTGGATGGAAAACGTATCTCGATGCCTGAAGGGACGATCGTTCGCGTCGCCCCGACTGCCTTTCGAGCCATCGGCAACGATTCGACCAAGGACGTGGTGTTTCTCATTTTGGGAGCGGTGCCGCCGAAAAACTTTCCGCTTGGGGGGCGAACACTTCTCGGTGACGGCATTCCTAACCGCAACAAGGTGCCGCGCTGGAAAAAGCGTGCGCCGCGTGCAATTAGTTAGACTAAAGTCTGCAACGTACACTCTGCGGCGGGACAGCCGGTTGGGAAACTGCTGCAAAGCGAAGCCATTCATGTTCACGGATCAAAAGGATCGGTTGCCAACGGGATTTCTTGGATCGTGCAGCCGCATCAGCGCTCGAAGAGGAAGTTCATATGCAGTTTGAACCACCACGGCCCCAAATGCCGCCGCCTCCCATAGAGCCCACCGGCTTTTTTACGGGCGTTAAGGTCTATCCTGTCGTTATCGGTATCGTGGTCGATTACGTTGCCACGTACGTTGCCATGTACGCTTACCTTTTCTTTTACTTGGTACAGGAGTTATCGAAAGACGGCGACGTTACGGAGGAAAAGATTCTTGCGTACATGACCTCCCCAGAAGGACTCATGGTCGGCTTTGCAATCGGTGCGGCTTGCACGGCCCTGGGAGGGTTCGTGGCGGCCCGAAAGGCCGGCACTCTGGAAATCAAGCATGGGGCGTTCGTCGGGCTCGGCTCGTTGATCCTGTCATTCATTGAGCAGAGGATGCGGGGAGAAACGGTGCCAATCCCGGAATGGTTTCGTGTCCTTTCGATCGTGGCGATCATCCCCGCCGGAGCGCTTGGCGGCTTCGTCGCGGATATTTTTAAGGGATTCGGCGCAAGCTATCTGCCTGGCGGGCAAGTGCCACCGCGCGAATAGAGTTAGTGATGGCGTATCGGCCCCGGGCAGCGCGCCATACGCTGCTGGATTAGCCAACGTGAACGATCATGGGCGTAGATGACATGACCGCCTAGGGGGCGGAAAAGAGGCTGCGGCAAAGTCGCATGAAACACGGGTCAGTAAAATGGCTAGAATTGCCATAGAAGACTTCGGCGACAAGGAGGTTGCACGGATCTACTTTGCAGTGAAGCTCTCGGAGGCGGAATTGGTGGAAGCCGAGTTGGACAAAAACGAAATTGATTACGCCGTTGAGGTCGAGCCTTACCGTGGGACAGCCGTTTTCTGGGTTTCTGAGTACAAGGGGGCCGCGTTTTATGTCACCGCGGCAAAGGGCGATGACTGCAGAAGAATACTGTCCGCGGCAGGTTTGACGAAGGGCCTTATGGAAGGAGACTCGTCTTGACAACGGATGCTGTTATCTTCCGGCGCGCGCTACCCGAGGACTACGAGGCGATTCTCAAACTTCAGTCAGCCAACTACATTGCAAACGTCGCTGAGGCAGACCGCAAAGAGGGGTTTCTCTCTGCGGAATTTTCGCCGCGGCAGGTTGCGGAGATGGCTGAGGATCTGGGAGTCATGATCGCGGTCGATGCGGGCGTTCTCGCCGGGTATCTTTGCGCGTTTCGTAATGAGTTTGATCACGGCTCACCGGTGCTGGCCGAAATGATCAAATCCTACCCTCGTGTTATGTTGGAGGGAAACCCCCTCAGCACTTACGACAGCTACATCTACGGACCGGTTTGCATTTCGAAGGCTCACCGGCAGCGGGGGCTTTTGCGCGGGCTCTATCGGGCCCAAATCAAGGAACTCGCGGGGCGCTTTGAAGCCGGGGTTGCGTTTGTCTCACGCGGAAATCCCCACTCTTTGCAGGCGCACGTGAAGGGCCTAGGAATGAGTGATATTGGGGACTTTGAAGTTCGAGGCAACCTCTACGCCATCCTGGCGTTCCGCGTGCCTTCGCGGCCGGCTTGATCGTTGTTGGCGCAGAACGATCTTTGAACGCATATTGAAATCGGTGCATCGCAAGTATAGCTTGAGAGCATGATCAAGGCTTCGGTACCGAAGAATGAAGCAGCGCGGCTCGAGACCCTGCGCCGGTACGATATCCTCGATAGCTTACCGGAATCGATTTACGACGATCTTACCCGTATCGCCGCGGAAATTTGCGACACGCCCATCGCCATGGTGAGCTTCGTGGACAGCAAGCGCCAGTGGTTCAAGTCGAAATACGGCCTCGAAGTCAACGAGACGCCGCGCGACATCGCCTTTTGCGCTCATGCCATTCTTGACTCCAAGCTCTTTGTTGTCGGAGATGCCGCGGAGGATCCGCGGTTTTCCGGCAACCCGCTCGTGACCGACGAGCCCAAGATTCGTTTTTATGCTGGGGCTCCGTTGCTGACTCCGGACGGCCTCGCGTTGGGCACACTGTGTGTGATTGATCGGGTGCCGCGGGTGTTGACGGAGAATCAGCGCTCCGCATTGGTGGCTCTTTCGCGCCAGGTAGTGAGCCAGCTCGAGTTGCGTCGTAACGTCACCGAGTTGGAACGAGTGGCGGCCGAGATGCACCGCTACCAGCAGAGGATGGAAGAATATCAGGGGAAACTGGAAGAGTATCAGGCGAAACTGGAAGAAAAGAACGCGGCTCTGCTCAATTCGAGTCTGACGGACGGGCTCACGGGTTGTCACAATCGTCGCGCCTTTCAGTTGAGGCTGGATGAGGAGCACCAGCGGGCTTTGCGTTATGATACCCCCCTTTCGTTGCTGATGATCGACGTGGACCACTTCAAG
>JBFJNS010000129.1:0-7672 GCA_041618055.1 Binatia bacterium | reverse complement strand
GGGCCGCTTCCCAGGAGACTAATAGCACCTTTGCAGTTTTAGCCAAAAATCTGTGGTCGCCGTTCGAGCGACGTTGAGATCGCCCGGAGTTTTTTCAAAGGCCTGTGAACAAGATCATGTCGAGTTCGAAACGACGGTGAATTGGCCAATCAGCAAAACACCTACCACATAGTTGATTCCTGCCACAGCGGCTAGAGGCAAGGTGATGCTGTCGCAAACGCGTCTCTCGGTAGAAAACAACACGTGTTATCCACAATGTCTTTCGCCACAGTTAGTGAATTATCACGTAGTGGCCGCACCCCGGAACGGTTGGGGCGTTCACTCATTACCGGGGAGTTATTCGGGCAAGCAGGGAATCCCATGGCTACGTTAATCGTGTCCATGCCGACTCTTGCTTGAATCACCTACAAGAGGCACTCAGAGCAAATTTCTAAGCCCGTCTTCTGCGCTCAATGCGGTCCTTAATCCTCCTATACTCGCTTGGATAGCGAAAGATCGCCCAAAAGGCCGATGCTCTCTCATGATCCGCTTATTACAACCCCGATCAAGATGTCGGAAAACATGAAAAATCATGACTCTTTGACTCTTGTTACTAGTCCGAATCCGCACACTGTGCGAAAAGGGCACATTATGGACTTGCTCGAATAACTGACGAATCGTTTTCCGTTCGCTCGCTTTTGCTTGACATAACAGCAATTTAGCTACGCCTCCCGGTCCAAAACTCCGGCTGGCAAGTGTTTTGATATAGACAGTGGCAACGACGGAACAACTGCACATGGGCAATATTAAACAACTTGAATGGAGGGAGATGACTATGAAGGGACTGAAAACGATTGCCGCGATCTTTGCTGCTATGGGCCTGCTGGCTTATTCTGCTACGGCTCAAGCACAGGTGGGGGGAATCGCGACCACAAAACATAACCTGTCCACGACTGGAACAGGCAGTATAAAGACTGATGGCACCACCGAGATTTGTGTTTTCTGTCATACACCGCACGGCGCAGACACAGGAGTCGCGGCTCCATTATGGAACCGGGCGCAGACCACCGCCACGTTCCAGGTTTACAGCAGCTCGAGTCTGGATGCTCAACCGACCCAACCTACCGGCACCTCCCTGGCATGTCTTTCGTGTCATGATGGGACAGTCGCGTTCGACGCGATAAGAAATCTACCCGGATCTGGCGGATTTACCGACACTCCAAGCGCGGATGGGGTTACGACCTGGACCTTTACGAATGCCCCCACTAAAAAGATGCCTGCTGGAATCATAGCGAACATCGGCACCGACCTGAGGAATGACCACCCGATTTCGATGGTTTACGCAGACGCGAGGAGCCCAAGCTCTACGAGCCCAGTCCAAACAGCCGGTTTCCGAGCCGTCGTCACGACCGGCAATAAGAAGTGCGTTGGCGGTACTGATTGCAACGATGTAAACGCCCTGCCGCTTTCAAGCGCGACCATTGGCGGACCGGCGGACTTTGTGCAGTGCACGTCATGCCATGATCCGCACCGTTCGGACACGCCCACCTTCTTGCGCAAATCCAACGATGGTTCGGCACTGTGCCTGACCTGCCACGTGAAGGATGGCTAAACATCCAGGCGTGCGATGGAAGAGGGGGAGAGATCTCTCCCCCTTTTTTTTGCCTGCAGAAGAATTGGACCATATGACCTGGAATGGAGAGACAAAGAAACGACGGTCAAATACTTTTTCTGCCCTATCAGCCTGGTGTCGGAAGCCCCGAACCAAAGCGGCCAAAGAAAAAGATACATCTTGACCTTATCGCTTCAGATGATAAAGAACGGCAGAGACGTCTCTCCTCTTTTTTTTGCCTGCAGAAGAATTGGACCTTATGACCTGAAATGGAGAAACAGAGAAACGGCGGGCAGATACTTTTTCTGGCGTTTCAATGGGTTCACGGCGGCATCGTAGTCAATCGGCGGAAAAAGGAGATCTACCTTGACCTCATCGTTTCAGACGATGAGGCGGTACTGGCCAAAAACGGGCTTACCGCGCTGCGCCAGGGGCGAATTCTCCGCCTCTCAAGCCAGGCTTCGGAGCAAGGCGCGGTCCTTACATACAGCGACCTCGTCCAGTTGCTCTCGACCAGTCTCAGCACTATCAAGCGCGATCTGAGAGAACTCAAGCAAGCAGGGTTCCTCGTGCCCATTTACCGTCGCCGAGGGAGGCGGATTCTAGCGCTCCTCATCCCGGCTATTCTTTTCCTCCTTTTCTCGTCTCGGGCTCGCGCTCAGATTTCTTCCACTTACGGTAGTGTTGGATTCGACTACGAGTACGAAAACCAGCGGTCCGAAGATACCAGCACAAGCCGACACCGCTTTTTTCAGCAATACAATTTGGGGATTGACGGGAGAATTCTGGACCCTCGGCTGGCGACTTTTTTTCTTTCGGGCGCTTTTAATTCGAGTTTCTTCGGCGAACAGAATACGCGGGCTACGTCTTTTACGGGTAGCCTCTCCCTGCTCCAGGGAGCGCCCTACGGCCTTACGCTCCGAGGCGGCAGGACTTTCGCCAGCGGTGGAGTCGACACCGAAGGGAGTACTCTTGGAGCCAATCTGCGCATTACCTTTCCGGACTTGCCCCAAATCTTTATGGACTTTGACCGCGTTACCATCGAGAGCAGAGGCGACAGTCGCTCCGACACTTCCATTACAACGGGGAGGTTGCGTTTTTCCCATCGCTTCTGGAAAACCATGCTCGACGGTGAGGTCGGGGTGCAGAATTTCTCCGACGCGATCAACGACAGATCGCAGGACCGGTACTTCGCGCGGCTGAACAACACCGTCGCGTGGAGTCCGACGACGACGCTAAGATCTGTCAACGACGGCTTTCTTCAGGGCAACCAGCTCATCCTTGGCACCTCTTACTCCATTGAAAACCGCCCCGATCCCACCCTAAGCCGGTCGGCAAGTTTTTCTTACCGTTCGAGCAAGACGGGCGAGGATCAGAACCACTCGCTCAGCCTGAGCGGCGCCTTATCAAAAACCTATTTTCCTTATCCATGGCTCCAGGCCAACGCTTTCACTTCTGCGATTGCGCAGAAGAGCTTCGGCTCGGAGGATCCGGCTGGAGTCGCCTGGAGTGGGGGAAGCAGCACGGTGATCTCCTATTTCCGGCCCGTTTCGATTCTCGCCGATTATGCGCTCGCCGTTTCTTACCAGACGGACATCGGTACAACATCAACCACGCAACAAGCTCATCTCGGCGCCGTCAGTCGGACTCTCGACCCGCTGCGTCTATCCGGAGATTACTATTTTGGTTATCAAACGGGCCTGACCAGCGGCGCACGCCAATTCGTTGTCGGCCGAGCCGATGCGACACTGACGCCCCAACTTTCATTGCGGGCGGTAGCGGATTTCTTGCATGAAAGCCTCCGCTCTTCGGCGCTCGGAGACCTCTCCACGACGCGAAGCGTTGCCAATATCGGAGGGGGCGCATCCTACCGCCCTCTTTTCAATCTAACCCTCGACGCGAGTGGAAATCTCGAGTGGACCAATAGTCCGAACGCATCCGGAACCCTTATGCGCGCAGATATGCGGATCTCTTATCACATTCCAATCACAGGGACGCCAACTCTTAATATAAACGGCATCTGGGAACGCGGAACGGTCACCGACGACAGCCGACTCGAAGTCAGAAGCCGCCTGGACTATCGCTTTGGTCAGGCTACAATAAGCCTCGAGCATCGATTCGAAAGGCAAAGTGTCTCCGGTTCTACGGGATTGCTCAACTCGATACGCCTTAATTTCGTCAGACCTTTCAGGATTGCATTTTAAGATGTGGCACTACGTATGCTTGAGTGTAGTTCGCAGATGTCTTTTCGCGAGGTCGCCATGCTTAGGCTGCTAAAATTTCATTTCCGGCTTAATAAAAAGACCTCGGGTGGCAAGCTTTGTAGGTTGATTCCACTGTGCCTGCTGCTCTTGGCAGCAGGCTGCGGCAGCTCCAGTGTTGTCCCCAAAGAGCTTCAGCGAGCGGAGCCTGTTCTTGTTTGGCCCCTTCCGCCGGAGGACCCAAGGATTCAGTATATCAGCAGTATTTCCGGTCCGAACGATTTGGGAATTACCAAATCCTTCTTTCGCAAGGTGGCTGAGTTCTTCTTCGGGAAAACCGACGAACGGATTCACCAGCCCTACGGCGTGACAGTGGATGCAAACGGGCGGATTTACATTGCGGATTCGGCGCGCCGGGTGGTTCATGTGTTTGACCGGCAGGACGAGAGGTATTCGATCATTCGGGGAACGAGTCGCCAAGAATTCCAGGTTCCCATCGGCGTGGCGGTCGATCCGGAGGGGCGGCTTTATGTTTCCGACGCCGAGCGTCGAATGGTTGTTGGCTTTGAACGAAGCGGCAACGATTTTTTGACGATTTCTGAAGGCCTTCAGCGGCCCGCGGGGCTGGCTTTTAACCCGCAAAACAATCTTTTGTATGTGGCGGATGTGATCCGCCATGAGGTTTTGGCCTATGATCGGCAAGGAAAACTGGCGCTTTCGATCGGCGGTCGGGGGACGGAAGAAGGCCGATTGAATTTTCCAACCAACATCGCCGTCGATAAAGAAGGCAGAGTGTATATCACCGATGCGCTGAATTTCAGAATTCAGATCTTTCGCGCGGACGGATCGTTCCTTGCCAAATTCGGCAGATCGGGTGACGCCCTTGGAGACCTTGCCCGGCCAAAGGGAATCGGAGTGGACTCCGAGGGCCACATCTACGTGGCGGAGGGACTTTACGACGTCGTTAATGTGTTTGATCGAGAGGGAACCCTGCTGCTTACCTTCGGGAGCCCGGGGAGCGGACGGGGAGAGTTCTGGCTGGCGACAGGGCTCTTTGTCGATTTCAAGGACCGAATTTATGTGGCTGATTCTTTCAACGGCCGGGTGCAGGTTTTTCAGTACTTGCGTAACGGGAGGTGACTCAGTGACTCATCGCCGGGCCTGGTTCTTAGTTCTGTTCGGAGCTTTGCTCATTTTCTCCCGCGAGGCTTTTGGTCAAGGGGGCATTCTGGGGACAAAACACAACCTCTCCGTGACCGGTCCCGGTCCCGTCAAGGCCGTGTCAGAGAGCGAAGTTTGCGTCTTCTGCCATACGCCGCATTACGCCCACCCGGTTGCGACGCCGCTGTGGAACCGCGAACTCTCCACGGCCAACTACATACCGTATGACAGCCCTTCTCTACAGGCGGCGGTCGGCCAGCCGAATGGATACTCGAAGCTCTGCCTATCCTGCCATGATGGAACCATCGCAATCGGCGCGGTTAGAAATATCAGAGGCCAGTCGGCGACCATTCAGGTGAGCGGCACCGGGGCGGGCGGAGTCATGCCCGCAGGCGCAACGCTGATTGGCACCAACCTCATGAATGATCATCCGATTTCAATTGTCTTCGATCAAGCCGTCCGGTCGGCGGACGGCGAACTCGTCGATCCAACGACTCTGACCGACCGGATTAAACTCTACCCCGGGACCAATCCTGCTGTCCGAGACTCGGTGCAGTGCACGACCTGCCACGATCCGCACACGGTGGAATTTCCCAAGTTCTTGCGCAAGAACCCCAAAGGCCAAAGCGACAACCTTTGCCTTACCTGCCATCAGAAGCCCGGGTGGCTAGGGAGCACCCATGAGGCTGATACGTTCTTTTGGCCGAGGGGCCAGACCACCGAGCAGGTCCGCGACCACTCCTGTTTCGGCTGCCACACCCCACATACCGTTGACGGCGCTGAGCGACTCTTGAGAAACGCATCGTCCGGCGGGCAGTCGGCCATCGAGGAGACCTGTTATTTATGCCATCAGTCCGCAGCATCCGGAGGGATCGCTCAGGAAATCAAGACGGAGTTCAATAAAGCATGGAAGCATCCCGTCACCTTGAACCCAGGCGATCACAAGCCCATGTTCATCACGCGCCCGCCGTCCGGCCTGCCGGAAAACGTTCTGTTGAATCCGGGAAGCCCGGCTGAGGATCCGCGCTTTACCGATCGTAAGCACGTGGAGTGCGTGGACTGTCACAACCCCCACAGGGTGAGAAGAACCAACCGCACCGAGGGCATGCGGGGAATAGACCTGAATGCAAACGAAGTGCCCAACGTGATCAACGATCCGGCGCCCGCCGACGGAGCTTCCAGCACTCGCCAGTATCCAATTTGCCTCCGCTGTCACGGGGACACCTACGATAGAGTAATAGGCACGATCACCCTCCCCAGCGGCGCCACGCCGAGCAACAAGAGGACCGAATTCCAAACCACCAACAGCGCATTTCATCCGATCGGGGGCCCTGGTCGAAATACGTCAACGAACTTGAATGCCCAGCTCACCCCTAATGGCCTTAACACGAGCTCGGTCATCAAGTGCACTGACTGCCATAACAGCAACGCCTATGAGAACACATCGGGCAGAGTGCCGAGCTATGGGACTGGAGCATCGACGCCCGTCGGGCCTCATGGTTCGACCTATGGGAGCATCCGGCGGGCCAGGTATGAGAATACGCTTCCTGGTCCGACTTCGTGGAGTTCCGCCAACTTCAACCTCTGCTTTCGCTGCCACGACGTGACGCGGCTCATGGCGCGGCGGACCGGCGAGGGGGCCAGAACCAACTTCTATGACGACATCAACGGCAAGGATAATTTGCACTGGCTTCACCTCCAGGACAAGATCGGCGGCTCTCGGCCTCTCTGTAAATCCTGTCACTACAATATTCATAGCAATCAGGAGGCTCCTAATACGCAGTACAACGTGAACGGTTTTGTAACCACCACACCTCCACCCGGCACTCCCACACGACTGGTCAACTTCCACCCGAACATCCGTCCCATTAGCGGAAGGGCGAGGCCCGAGTGGTGGATCAACACGGTCACCCGCCAGCGCCAGTGCTTCCTGCAGTGCCATCAGGCTAACGGGTCCCCGGGAGGCGTAGTCATGGGCGGCGCTGCCGGCGAGGCCGGTGGCCGGGACGCGGAATACCGGCCGGCAACGGGTGATTTACCTTAAGACGGAGGAGATATGAATTGTTCTTGGAGTAGAAGTTCGTTACCAATCCTGTTTTGGCTCGTCTGCGCCCAGGTATTGGCTGCTCCGGCTGACGGGACAGCTGCAGACACTTCGATCCGGGGTGTTCTCTACGTCAGTTACTCCGGGGATCCTTCTTATGACGTCATGTACGGCAACGGTGTGGAAGTTCTCTTGCTTAGAGGGGAAAAGAGCTTGGAAAAAGAGGTCGAGAACCTGAAGACGACTCGTCTCCCCCAGATCAGCGCGCAGAAGGAGGTGGCACTCAAAGCCTACGGAGCCCTGCGGCGAATATCCGACAAAGAGAGGGCAAAAGAGAAGGAAATGCGCGAAGCAGTGAAGCGGGAGACCGCGAAGTTCAATAAGCTTCAAGCCGATTACGAAAAGGACTTGGTCGCGATTTTCCAGAAATACCTTGTTCAAAAAACCAAAACCGATGAAACGGGGAAATTTAGCTTTCATCAGCTATCGCCGGGTCGTCATTTTCTCCATGCCCGCTATGAAATCTCGGGCACTGCCAATCGTTTTTGGTGGCTGCACCCAGTCGAGGCAAAAGAAAACCAGGAAGTGGAAGTCACACTCAATAAATCGGTAACGCTGTCCATCTACTGACATTGCACAAGCTATTCGATCAAGGAGAACCAGAACATGAATCGC
>JBFJNS010000128.1:0-7694 GCA_041618055.1 Binatia bacterium | reverse complement strand
CAGGAGGCGGTCGCGCAAGGTTTCTTCAAATCCTGTCATGACCGCCATAACGACGTTCAAGGTCATCACACCAATCATCACCCCGAGCACCGATATCAGCGTAATGAGGGAAATAAAGGTTTCTTGACGCCGGGCCCGCAAGTACCGTAAGCCAATGAACAATTCGTATCTCATCGAGGGGTCAAAACTCGTTCAACGTTGGGGTCGCAGCAAGGGAAACAGAATGACGTCCCGAATGGAGGGAGAGTCTGTAAACAGCATGACCAATCGGTCAATGCCAATCCCCTCGCCCGCAGCCGGCGGCATCCCATATTCCAAAGCCCGCACATAGTCTTCGTCGAAGAGGTTCGCGGTCTCGTCGCCGGCCCTTCGCGCCTCCATCTGTTCACGGAAGCGCTCCCGTTGATCCGCCGGATCGTTGAGCTCGGAGAAGGCATTAGCCAGTTCGCGCCCCGCAATATAGAGTTCAAACCGATCGACCATATTGGGACTACCGTCGTTTTTTCGCGCCAGGGGAGAAACCTCGATTGGATAGCCGGTGATGAACGTGGGCTGAATCAGTTTCGCTTCAGCCACTTCCTCGAAAACTTCGACGAGAAGATTGCCGTACGGCGAGCTCAAGTCTACATGCAAGCCTTGCCTCTTGGTAAAATGATGCAGCGCCTCGAGGGTGGCGACATCCGCTTCTCGGGCGCCCCCGTGCACCATGATCGCCTGGGGAATGCTGAGCCTGGGCCACGGCGGGCTGAGATCTATGGCATGCCCGCCGTAGGAAAGCTGTGCACAGCCCGTTAATTCATGTGCCAGGAAAACAAATAGCTCCTCCGTGAGCCGCATCAAATCTTCAAACGTAGCATACGCCTGATAGAACTCCAGCATTGTGAATTCGGGATTGTGGCGAACGGAAATTCCCTCATTACGGAAGTTGCGATTGAGTTCGAAAACTCTTTCCATTCCTCCGACCAGCAAGCGCTTGAGAAAAAGTTCGGGCGCGATCCGCAGATACAGCTCCATATCCAAGGTGTTATGATGCGTCATGAATGGGCGAGCTGCCGCGCCCCCGGCAATCGCCTGCATCATGGGAGTTTCGACCTCTAAGAAATCCCGCTCCTCGAAAAATTTTCGCATCAAACGCACGAGCCGCGATCGTTTCTCGAAAACCCCGCGAACCTCCGGATTAACCATGAGATCGACATACCGCTGGCGGTAGCGTGCCTCAACATCGGCTAAGCCATGCCACTTTTCGGGCAAGGGTCGAAGGCATTTAGAAAGCAACCGGATCCCTTGGGCTTCCACCGTGACCTCTTTCGTCTTGGTGCGAAAGAGATGGCCCCCAACACCAACGATATCCCCGACATCCAAGAGCTGGAATGCGGCGTACCCTGCTTCGCCCAGCTGGTCCTTGCGGGCATAAACTTGCAAGCGCCCGGTACGATCTTGAATGTGAAAGAACGCCGCCTTGCCAAATTTACGAATTCCCATAATTCGACCAGCCACATGAAGCTCGGGAAACAGGCCTCCTAGCTTCTCGTCACTGAGTCCGTTTACGGCGGACAGGATTGCTTGCGTCGTATGGGTAGGTTTGAAATCATTGGGATAGAGCGGAACGCCCGCCTCCCTGAGCTTGTTTAATTTTTGCCGCCTGACCTCGATTTGCTCGCCGGCGTCTTCGGTCAAATCTTTTTCCACGTTGCCCATGAATATTTTGATCCGCAGTATCTTAATTATCTCTGTCTCAACCCGTCACGACGCGCCGTCCGCGGCTCCCGGGATGCTACAGGGCCCCGTTTTCGCCACCCCCATTTGAGCCGCAATCTCGACAGCCGAGAAAAAACTGCCCCAGGGTACGGACAACGGCCCTCAGGCCATCGCGCGCAGTCTGTGACGCCAACTCAAACCGCTGCTGGCGAAGCGCTGCAGACCTCCATTCCGCCCAACTCCGGCTCCCGTGTCCCCGCCCTCGGGTCCCCCACAACCTTGCTCCGGGAACAACCACCTCTGGCGCAGCCATCAACTAAAGATGATAAACATCGTTTTCAACAAAAAGCCAGGCATAACCGGTCCCCTCCGCCCTCTCGTGCGTTTTTCCACGCGGGCTTCCGCCAGCCCTCTACCCGACAGAGGCAAGGCGGGACTTAGCCCCCTGACATCCTCAATCTCATTTAAGAGGTTTCCCGTGCCTTTGTCTGCCTGCGGGAAATGAATTCAACCGAGAGGCTCAACCCTGGCCGGGAGTAAAGGTCGGCTGATTTGACTCGAGCGACTCCCCGATGGCTACCTTCGGCGCACAGTCACTAATAACACAACGTTATGCCTTGCTACAAACAGCGCCGCGTCGTGGCAACCGGCGCCACCTGGTTGCCCTACCTCCCCAGCACTTGGTCCCGCGCCGCCAACGGATCGCAGTCAGATCCAACCTGACGTGTAATCAGGGGCCTCAGACTGTCCGTGTGCTCCAACCACGAGTTTCGAATCGCTTCAGGAACTTCGTAGAACTCCAGGGTTTCCTTTAGAATTTGGCGTCGCCTGGCAAAGTGCCCGCCCATGATAGGATGACGGGCATGGGCGCGGTCCAGCGGGCGGCCCCGGTACTCAATGCCGGCGCCAAGAAAATTCGCCGCCAGCTGGTATTCCATCTCCTTGATCCGCTCTTTATCGACATCGCGAAAAAAAAAGCCGATCATACGATCGGCAAATACGCGATCCATGAATGTATTGACAATCTTTCGCAGAGCGGTTTCACCACCGAGTTGGGTAAAAAGACTCTCCATACCGCTCCTTGCGCCCCCGTAAGGGCACTCCGTATGACGACTCATGTGCTGGCGCGCCGGCCATGTTCAACAACGTCAACCGCGGCGTAACTAGCTCCGCGTGCGGGCTACGTCATCCCCAGCTGCAGCCGGGCCGCTTCGGACATTCTGCTCGAATCCCACGGCGGATCCCATACAAGATCGATTTTAACTCCAGTAACTCCGGAGACTCCCTTGACTTTCGCCTCAACCTCAGCGGGCAGCGACTGAGCGGCAGGGCAGTGCGGCGAGGTCAGGGTCATCGTGATCGTGACGAAACCCTCTCGCTCCACCTTGACATCGTAGATCAGCCCCAGCTCATAAATGTCAACGGGAATCTCGGGATCAAAACATGTTCTCAGGGCATCCACCACCTGCGCCTCGATTACAGTTTCATTAATGCTATCCATAACGGCCTTGGCTAACTTCGCAGCCGGCGCCTATTCGATGCCGAGCTCCTGTTTTGCTGTCATCGACATTCTGTCCTGATTCCACGGCGGGTCCCACACTAATTGCACATCCGTCTGGCGCACCCCCGGGACGGACAATAACTTGCGTTCGATGTCTCCCTTGAGAACCTCCCCCATGCCGCATCCCTGAGCGGTAAGGGTGAATCTGACCATAGCCAGGTACCCACCGTCGTGCAACGACCGCACGGCGCAGTCATAGATGAGCCCCAACTCAACAATATTCACGGGTATCTCAGGGTCGAAACAAGACCTCAATTGAGCCCAAACCTGCTCCTCCATCTTCTCAACGCTGTCGGGCACCGAAGACAAAGCGCGCTTCGATGGCGTCTCAGACGGCAACCCAATGGCGTCGCCATCTGTGCCCTCGATGCGCACCAGATAACCGCGGTCCGTCATGACGTTGTAACTTCCACCAAGAGACTGAGTCACCCACACCGTGCTGCCGGCGACAAGAACTACCCTTTCTCCGCTCGGAATCATGCGTGCTTCGCAATCACGTCTCACCACGATGGCCTGTTCGCTTTGCATGACGATTTCCGCCCTTTCTTCAAACTCTGTGATCACTCGGTTGAGGTCACGCCGTTTCCGCCTTTAAGTGCCGCGTTGACCGTGTGCCATGCCAGGCTCGCGCATTTTACGCGCGCTGGAAATTTGCATACTCCAGACAAAATCGCCAACTTGCCAAGACGTTCCAAGTCGTCTTGCGCTGTGCCTTCGCCCGTGAGCATGTCGTGCACGGCGTCGAATATCGCCCGGGCTTCCGCCTCCGTCTTGCCCTTCAATGTCGTCGTCATGATGGAGGCCGACGCCTTCGATATGGCGCAGCCAGAGCCGTGGAAACTAATATCTTTGATGACGCCGTCTTCGAGGCGAACATACACCGTCACCTGATCCCCGCACAGAGGGTTATATCCCTCTGATTTCCGGTTCGCGTCGGCCATGCTGCGGAAATTCCGGGGGCTGCGATTATGGTCGAGGATAACTTCCTGGTAGAGTTCGTCAAGCTCTGACATCAGCGAAACACCTTCAACACGCGACACAGCGCCCGGACCAAAGCATCGACTTCAGCGCGGGTATTGTAAAACGCAAACGATGCGCGCGTCGTCGCCGGCACCCCGAAGCGCTGCATGACAGGCATCGCACAATGGTGCCCGGCGCGCACGGCGATCCCCTCCTGATCGAGAATGGTTCCGACATCGTGAGCGTGAACGTGATCAAAGACGAATGATACAACACCGGCTTTTTCCTTCGCCGTGCCGATGATTCGAAGCCCTTCGATGTTCATGAGTGCCGTCGTCGCATACTGAAGCAAGTCACGTTCATGGGCAGCGACCTGCTTCCAGTCCAGTCCATTCAAGTAATCAATCGCCACCCCCAACCCGATACCGCCGGCAATATGCGGTGTCCCCGCCTCGAATTTGTACGGCAGCACGTTGTAATGGGTTTTCTCGAACGTCACCAGGCTGATCATATCCCCGCCCCCTTGGTAAGGGGGCATCGTATTCAACAAATCAAATTTCCCATAGAGAACCCCCACGCCCGTCGGCCCGAACAATTTGTGCCCGGAGAAGGCGTAGAAATCACACCCGAGATCTTGGACGTCCACTTTCAGATGCGGAACCGCTTGCGCTCCGTCGACGAGAACGGGAATACCGCGCTCGTGTGCCAGTGCGATGATTTCCTTCACCTCCACAATCGTGCCGAGAGCGTTCGAGACATGAGTCACCGCGACAAACCTGGTCTTTTCGTTCAGCAGGCGGCGATATTCGTCCAGTACCAGCTCGCCGTCGTGATTGATGGGAATGACGCGGAGCCGCGCCCGGACTTGTTCGCACAGTATCTGCCAAGGCACGATATTTGAGTGGTGCTCCATGGCCGACACGATAATCTCATCGCCTGCTTTCAGGAACGTCCTACCGTAACTTTGAGCCACCAGGTTAATCGCTTCAGTCGTTCCCCGGACAAAAACAATCTCCTGCGTCCGCGCCGCATTGACGAAACGGCGCAGTTTTTCGCGGGCGCCTTCGTAGGCCTCCGTGGCCACCTCGCTCAGGTAATGCACACCCCGATGAATATTGGAGTTTTCCGCTCGGTAGTACCGATTCAAAGCATCAATAACGACTTGCGGCTTTTGGCTTGTCGCTCCATTGTCAAGGTAAATGAGAGGCCGACCGCGTACTTTTGCGCCGAGAATAGGAAAATCGCCGCGGATTTTGTCCACATCGAATTCGCCTCCCGGCTCCTGGGTAACGCCGATTTCGTGAATGGCTTCCATCGATTTCTCTTGTGAAGGTTTAGTCTCGTCCGAACTTCGTCATTAAGTATTCATCGAGTCGGGCCCGCATGGGCTCGATGGTGATTCGACCTACCACGTCGCTGGCAAATGCATAACTCAAAAGACTCTGAGCATCCGTAAGGTCAAGCCCGCGCGATCGCAGGTAAAACAATGCGTCCCGGTCCAACTGCCCGATGGTGGATCCATGACTGCATTTGACATCATCGGCGTGTATTTCCAACTGGGGTTTGGTATTGACGACGGCGTTCTCCGAAAGCAAAAGGTTCTTGTTGGTTTGCCTGGCGTTCGTTTTTTGCGCGTCTTTGTGCACCAGTATCTTGCCGTTAAAGACGGCGCGCGCGTGCCCTCCCAAAATCCCCTTGTAGAGCTCGAGACTCGTCGCTCTCGGTTTGAGGTGTTCGATTTCGGTATGGTTGTCAACGTGCTGGTTGCCATCGATTAAATAGAGACCGTTCAGAAAGCACTCTGCGCCTTCACCGGCAAGCACGACACGCACATCATTTCGCACCAACGATCCGCTTAGCGTGATGGCGTGCGCCGTTAAGGCACAATTTGAGTGCAGGCGCGCATCCAGAGCGCCAATGTGAAAGCCGCTGTTTCCCTCACGCTGCAATCGGTAATGGTCGATCGTCGCACCTTCACCGCCGACGATCTCCGTCACGACATTGGTAAAATAGGCCTGGACGCCGACACCGACGTAGCTTTCCACGATGCGCGTTCGGCTTCCGCTCTCGAGCAAAAGCAAATTGCGTGGCTGTGCGACGAACGGAGCCGCGGTTCCGATCGATGCGTATACCACGTGGATAGGCGCCTCGACGGCAATACCCTCGGGCACATGAATGACAGCCCCATCGGCGGCGAATGCAGTATTAAGCGCGGTAAATGTCTGCTCATGATAACGGGCGTAACGGGCGAGATGATTCTCAACGATCCGGTCGTCATTGGCTAAAGCCTCGGCGAGGCTTAGAACGCGCACGCCGGACGGTACCCGCCGCAGCGAGGACAACCCAGGGGAGTGGAGTCCATTGACAAAGACAAGCCGATTATCCGCCTCTTCGCTGAAGGATGACAAGACGATCTCCGCCGGTTCCTCTGCCGCCGGAGCATGCCCGTTGGCCTTGGCAAAATCGACGGCAAGGATGGGATCAACGTTAGTGTATTTCCACTCCTCGTCTCGCGTCGTCGGAAAGCCCAGATCGCGAAATCTCGCAATTGCCGATCGTTGCAGTTCACGCAACCAACCGGGTTTGAGGCGGGCCGACTTCTTCTCGTCGCGCTCAAATGCAGATAAGAAACTTTCCTTCGCCTCCACGGTTGCCATACCTACGAATTCACCCCATCCTCGGAATCGTCACTGCAGGGCTCCAACTTCCCCCTTAATCCAGTCGTAGCCTTTCTTCTCCAGGTCAAACGCCAGCTCCTTGGTCCCAGATTTCACGATGCGCCCGTCGTACAGCACGTGAATAAAATCGGGCACGATATAATTCAGCAGGCGCTGGTAATGGGTAATCACGATCATGGCCCGATCCTTGTGCCGCAATGCATTGACACCGCCGGCCACGATTCGTAACGCGTCAATATCCAACCCGGAATCAGTTTCGTCGAGAATCGCAAGCCTGGGGTTCAGGACCGCCATCTGCAAAATTTCATTGCGTTTCTTCTCGCCCCCCGAAAATCCCTCATTGAGAGGCCGGTTGACCAGGCTCTGGTCCATCTCGACAAGTTTCATCTTCTCTTTAATCAACCCGAGAAACTCCATGGCATCTAACTCATCCATCCCCCGATGCTTGCGAATCGCATTAACCGCCGCCTTCAAGAAATAGCTCGTACTGACCCCAGGGATCTCCACCGGGTACTGAAAAGCCAAGAATACTCCCTCGCGTGCCCTTTCCTCCGGACTCATAGCAAGCAGATTCTTCCCCTGATAAACAACCTCCCCGCTGGTGACCTCATAATTTTCGCGCCCAGAGAGGACATGGGCTAGAGTGCTCTTGCCCGAGCCATTGGGCCCCATGATCGCGTGGACCTCGCCGGCAGCAACCGTCAGGTTAATACCGCGAAGAATCTCCTTGTCGCCCACTTTCGCTTGCAGCTCTTGAATTTCCAGCATCCCGCTTCCCTTTACAAATTACAACCCTT
>JBFJNS010000127.1:0-7752 GCA_041618055.1 Binatia bacterium | reverse complement strand
CTCGGCGGAGCGGTCTTTGGGGCAAGGCGCTGGCCGAGGAGATCCGGCAATCATTCGGCCACCATTTGCGGATCTCCCTCGAAACCGAGCAGCTCCCTGACGAAAGGAACACGATAACGCTCGATCCTCACATCAAGGACCATTTTGGGGATGCAGCGCCGCGAATCACGTACTCGCTCGGTGAATACGAAAGGGACACCGCGGTGAAAGGAATCGCAATGGGCGAGAGGATTTTTGACGCCATGGGCGTTGAGGAAATTACACGCGGGGGCCGGGACTCCATCGAGCGAATGAATTTCGGAAAACATCACATGGGAACCTGCCGCATGGGCATCGACCCGGCGACTTCCGTGGTGAATCCCGATCTTCGAGCCCATGAAGTAGAGAATTTGTTCGTCGTCGGCAGCAGCGTTTTTGTTACTGGAGGGTCCGTTCAACCTTCTCTTACGATCGCGGCTTTGGCCATCCGAGCGGCAGAATTTATCGCACAACAGGAATACTAGACTTCTGGGTTAAGCCAGCTCTCGGGTTCATTCCTTGTCCTGCTTCTGACCTCGTGGCATTGGCGTTGCAATACGGGAGAGAGTTCCTCATTCCAGCCAGTCTAAGGAATTTTGAATATGATAAAACAGGCACTAAAACCATTATGGGAGGGGTGGAAGCGTTTCGGCAAGAAGATCGGCGATTGGCAAGCGCGGTTTCTTCTGATCGTTTTTTATTTCACTGTTCTTCCGCCGTTTGCGCTACTCGTGCGCTTGAACGACCCGCTGTCGATCGGGCGGCGGTCTTCCACCGGATGGCGGCCCATGGCTGACGCGCAGCGGTCATCGGTGGATCATGCGCGGAGGCAATTCTAATGCACATTCTTGGCATATCCTGTTATTTCCACGATGCATCCGCCGCGCTATTGCGGGACGGGGAGTTGATTGCGGCGGCCGAAGAAGAGCGCTTTACGCGAAAGAAGCACGACTACGAGTTTCCCCACAACGCGATTGAGTTTTGCCTTCGAAGCGGGGGCATTGAGAGCGCGGATCTGGACTACGTCGTGTTTTTTGAGAAGCCATTCGTCAAATTCGAGCGTCTGATCCTCTCCAGCATGCAGACCTTTCCCCGCTCGCACCGGGTGTTTCGCGAGGCGATGGTGACCTGGCTGGGGGATAAGCTGTGGATCAAGCACCTCATTCAAAAAACACTCGGCGTTCCGGCGTCGAAGATATTGTTTAGCGAGCACCATCTGTCCCACGCCGCCAGCTCCTTTTTCTGTTCCCCCTTTCAAGAAGCGGCCATTCTGACTGTCGATGGTGTCGGGGAGTGGACCACCGCCAGTCTCGGAGTGGGTAAGGGCACGGAGATCAAGCTCCTAAAGGAGATTCGATTCCCCCACTCGCTGGGGCTTCTGTACAGCGCTTTTACTGCGTTTTTGGGATTTGAGGTGAACGAGGGCGAGTACAAAGTGATGGGGATGGCCCCCTTTGGAAAGCCCAGGCATGTGGACAAAGTCAGGAAGCTCATTCGTATCGATAGAGACGGCAGTTTCGAGCTCGACATGGACTTTTTCTCTTTCCATTACTCGACAGAGAATACATTCAATGAAAAATTCGTCGGCCTTTTTGGACCGCCCAGGGACCCGAAGGCGCACTTTTTTACCCCGACGAGCGGATATCCCTCGTACTTTGGAGAGAAACCGTCGAATTACACAGAGCTAGCGCGCCAGAATGAATACTACGCTGACATCGCGGCGAGCATTCAGGCGATCACTGAAGAGGCACTGCTGCAATTGACTCAGAGCGCATACAAGGAGACTGGTCTCAAGAGACTCTGCATGGCCGGAGGAGTTGCTCTGAACAGCGTGGCTAACGGGAGGATTCTCAAGGAGCTGCCTTTCGAGGAACTCTACATCCAGCCGTCGGCCGGTGACGGAGGCGGGGCCGTCGGCGCTGCCCTGTACGGACATCACATGGTCTTGGGGAAACCACGCCGGTTTACCATGGAGCATGCCTATTGGGGAAAGGCGCACTGCGCTGAAGAGACTGTCAAGTTTCTCAAGGAACGTGGAGTGCCCTATGAGTGCATGGAGGACGAGGAACGCCTTATCGCTTACACGGTAGACCGGCTTCAGGAGGGCAACGTTATCGGCTGGTCGCAGGGCCGTTTTGAATGGGGGCCGCGGGCTTTGGGAAACCGGAGCATTTTGGCCGATCCCCGGCGCGCAGATATGAAAGACATCGTCAATACGAAGATAAAGTTTCGTGAGCCGTTTCGACCCTTTGCGCCGTCGGTGCTAGCGGAGAGAACAGGGGAGTTTTTTACTTTACCCGAGCCCTCAAAACACTATCCGGCGCGTTTCATGCTTTATGTCGTTGACGTCAAAGAAAACAAGCGGGATATCATTCCCGCAATAACACACGTTGACGGAACGGGTCGTTTGCAAACAGTGAACAAGGACATGAACCCAAAATACTATCGTTTGATCGAGACGTTCGGCCAGGCGACCGGCGTGCCTGTGGTGCTCAATACTTCCTTTAACTTGAAGGGCGAACCCATTGTCAATACTCCACAAGAGGCGTTCAATACTTTCATGCGCAGCGGCATGGACCTCTTGGTCCTCGGAAATTACGTCATCGAAAAAACTAAAGTCGCGCCGTGACCCTGGCGTCGAAAGGCGAGACAAGCAAATCGGAGGGAAGTTGTATGCAGTTACGTGAAAGTTTGCAAATACGTTTCGGCATCGTCGCGGATTTGGTGCTTTTTTTTTGGCAGAACAAATGGTGGTGGATCACCCCAATGGTGGTGCTCCTGATGGCTCTGGGCGGTCTCATCGTATTTGCGCAGAGTTCGGCGGTAGCGCCGTTTATATACACCTTGTTTTAGCCGCGAGTGTTCAATGACTGCATGCAGGACTCCTTGTTCTGCGGCCGGGTCGGCTCAAGGGCAAGGAATAATCGCTGGTCTTAAAACGTATACCCACCAGAGATCATGGCTCAACCGTTCAATGAACACGTTGTCGGCCTGATACCGGCAGCCGGCCGCGCGACGAGATTAGCGCCACTGCCTTTCAGTAAGGAATTGTATCCGGTCGGGTTTCGGTCTGTGGACAAAAAGGGCGGGTTACGCCCCAAGGTCGCGTGTCACTTTTTGCTGGAGAGAATGCGGTCAGCGGGCATCGCGAAAGCGTATCTTATACTGGGTCAGCACAAGTGGGATATCCCGGCGTATTTTGGCGACGGCGACCTGGTGAATATGCACTTGGCGTACTTAGTGCCGGGATCCCCTCTGGGAACGCCTTACAGTTTGGACCAGGCCTTTCCATTTGTGCGAGAGACGACTGTGGCGTTTGGTTTTCCGGATATTCTTTTTCAATCCGAGGATGTTTTCGATCAACTTTTAGCCTGCCAAGCGGCAAGTCGTGCGGATATTACTCTCGGTCTTTTCCCGGCGGTTGAACCGGAGCAAGTGGAGATGGTGGCTACGGACAGAGAGGGACGCGTCAAAGAGATTATAGCAAAGCCTGAAAAAACGGATCTCGTGCACACATGGTGTACTGCCGTTTGGACTCCTGTCTTCACGCTTTTCTTGCACGAGCACTTGGCGAAGCGTTCACCTGTCAAACCATGCGAAGCGGAAATTTCAGTTGGGGACGTCATAAAGGCCGCGATTAAGTGCGGATTACGAGCCGAGAGCGTAGTCGTCTCCAATCAAGCCTGCTTGGACATCGGAACGCCGGAAGGATTAGCCAAAGCCGCCGCTATGTTCGGCGACTATGCGCCTGGAAACTCAGGAGCCGGAAGTTGATATCTCTTTCCGATAGGCTTGATGACTTTAAGGGCTCGGATGCGGTCATGAAAAAAAATGAAAACTCCGGGATTGCGCTAGGATTTGCCAATTTGGTGTTGACCGTTGGCTTGCTTATGTCGCTTTTCCTGCTTCTTTATCTCGTGTACAGCTACGCCTGGTTGGGAAAGAGGAATTTGACGAGCGCGGCTAGCGTGCTCGCATACTACGGCTTGCCGGCGTTCCTGGCTGCTCTGTTTCTCATTTGCCGACAATTTGCACCGCCTTACAAAGTTAAGGCGGCTCTTGCCATCGTATCCACGGCCGTCACCGTTTATCTATTTGAGGTTACCATTTTGTTGATGGGCCCAATCGCTTTACGGTCGAACCAAACGCTTTATTTTCCGCCTCGAACAAAGGCTGAACTGAATGAGATCGTAAGGGTTGCGCAACAGAACGGTGTCGTATTCGATACGAGAAGTAAGCTCGACGTTCTCAATGATTTGCAGCGCCAGGGTGTCGCAGCCGTGCCGTCGGTTGTACCGTCTCAATTCTTAACTGCGGCCCTCCCGTCGAAGCCAAAGAAGGAACCGCCTCAAATCAATCTCACCATGAACGGCGGGAGCGTTTTGCCGCTGGCGGGAATCAGTAACAGCGTTACCGTGCTGTGCAATGAGACCGGCAAATACCTGATATATCTCAGCGACGAGTATGGGTTCCATAATCCGCGGGGGATTTGGGGCGCCCAGCCTATCGAAATCGCGGCGCTGGGGGATTCTTACGCTCACGGCATGTGTGTCCCGTCAGAGAAGAATTTTGTTGCTGTAATACGGAAGAAAATTCCGCAGACGCTCAATCTCGGCATATCCGGGAACGGCCCTCTTTTGAGCTTGGCGGTCCTGACCGAGTATGTCGAGCAAATTAAACCAAGGATCGTTTTGTGGTTTTACTATGAGGGAAACGACCTTCCCGACTTAAAGGTTGAAAAACAGTTCCCTATCTTAATGCGGTACCTTGAGGATGATTTCAGGCAAGGTCTATTCGATCAACAAGCGCGAATCGACGAGTTGCTTATCAATCAAGTTGCGGACCGTCGAGAAGCATTTGTCAATGAAATTGTCGATTTGCCGGAAGGGACGGGCGCCACGACCGCGTGGATTCGGGATATTGTAGAGCTCGTTGAATCGATCGTGAAGCTAAGGTCGCTGCGCGGACTCGCTGGTTGGATGGAAGCGTCAGACGATAAGATGAGAGAGTGGTGGAGGCCGGCATCCGACAACGATGTGCAGCTTCTCGGCGCGGTGCTGGAACGTGCAAAATCGCGCATCGCAAGCTGGAATGGGTCTCTGTATTTTGTTTATCTTCCCAGCAGAGACCGCTATGTCCGATCCGAATTGGCGGATAGAGATAACGAAAACCGGGCCAGAATATTGAGTTTAACCAAGGCCATAGGTGTTCCCGTGATCGATCTGCACGATGTCTTCGGGTCAGAAGAGAACACTCTCGATTTGTTCCCCTTCCGTCGGTTGGTTCACTACAACGAGGAAGGCCATGCCTTGGTTGCGGAAACGGTACTCACGGCCATCTCCAAGAACGAGTAATCGATAGCATTTTCAAATCATTTGGGTTTCCTTGGAGATAAGGCGTGCCTACATTAAAAGTTTGGTCTGATCAGAGGGTGCTAGTCACGGGGGCAAGTGGTTTTATCGGCACGCACCTGTGCCGTTGTCTCGCAAGGAGCGGGGCAGAAGTCTATGCCATGTCCCGCAAACCGCGCGCCGACGGTGAAAACGGCTGCCATTGGCGTCAAGGAGATCTCCGGGACATCGCGACCGCGCAATGGGCGTTTGCTGCGATCAAGCCGGAAACGGTCATTCATCTGGCCTCACATGCTTGGGGAGATCGAAGCCTTGAGCTGGTCATGCCCACGTTTCACGACAATTTGCTTTCGACGGTCAATGTATTGCACGCAGCCGCCGAGACCGGGTGCCGGCGTTTCGTGCTTCCAGGATCTCTGGAAGAGCCCGAAGGGGCCGAGCCGGAAGCGATTCCATCTTCGCCGTATGCTGCCGCTAAGTGGGCCGGGACGGCATACGCCCGAATGTTTCATAGGCTCTATCAAGTTCCCGTCGTGATTCCGCGCATTTTTATGACCTACGGACCCGGGCAGCCCGCGCGCAAGCTCATTCCCCATGTGATCGTCTCCCTCTTGCGGGGAGAGTCTCCGAAGCTCAGCAACGGCGAGCGCCGGATCGATTGGATTTACATCGACGACGTGGTGAGCGGGCTTCTTGCTGCAGCGCTGGCTCCTAAGAGCGCCGAGGGGTGCACGTTTGATCTAGGGTCGGGTATTTCGCTTTCGATACGAGAGATCGTTGACCAAATCGTGACGCTGATGGGGTCGCCTGCGAAGCCTTTGTTCGGCGCCTTACCGGATAGACCTCTGGAGCAAGAGCGCGTGGCCGATATCTATAGGTCTCGCGCTGAACTGAGTTGGGCTCCATCCGTATCTCTGGAAGAGGGTTTGAAGAAGACGGTCGAGTGGCACCAACGGCAACTAACGACCTGTCGCTCTTAGATTGCCAGCAGCTGTAGCCCAGGTCGTCTTTCGCTCTCGTGCCAATGACTGGATTTATCTCGTCAAGAACCTTTAGGAGTCGCTTGAATTCCCTAGTCAGAGCAACGTTTGGCAGCAGGAAAAATCGAAAAGCGGCCCAAAAGCCACCCGCTAAGCAGATATGGTCGATTGGAATCTATGCCGGAAAGTCTGCTGTCGAGTTCAGGCCGGTGGAAAACGCGGTGAATCCGGTGCTGACACGCGATTCCGTAACCGATGCGGCGGCGAGCTTTGTCGCGGATCCTTTCATGCTGCGAGTCGAGGGTTGCTGGTATATGTTCTTCGAGGTGATGAATAAGCGCAGCCGAAAAGGCGAGATCGGCCTCGCTACGAGCGAGGACGCCCTCAATTGGCGCTACCAGCAAATCGTTCTGGCGGAACCGTTTCACCTATCTTACCCCTACGTCTTCGAATGGGACAATTCGTTTTACATGATCCCGGAAAGCCACAAATCAAAATCCGTTCAGCTTTATCGAGCGGATGATTTCCCGGCGGCCTGGTCAAAAATCGCCGACGTGATTACCGGAGAGGAATTCGTCGATGCGTCGATTTTTCGCCGGGGGGATCGTTGGTGGTTGATGGCGGACCTCGCATCGCCTCCTTTTTATGCCGGGACGCTGCGCCTGTTTTCGGCAGATGACCTCATAGGGCCGTGGCACGAACATCCCGAGAGTCCGGTCGTCGGTGAAGATCCCCATACCGCCAGGCCCGGGGGCCGGGTCGTCGCGTTTGACGACAGGCTCATCCGCTATACTCAGGATTGCTCTCCTATCTATGGTGCCAAGGTTTGGGCGTTCGAGATAACCGAGCTCACACCCGTCCGCTATGGCGAGCGCCCGCTCAAGGGTGAGCCCGTGCTCCAGGCGGGCGATTGCCTGTGGAACGAGTCGGGCATGCACCACATTGACGCGCACAAGGTCGAGAACGGCCGGTGGCTGGCATGCGTCGATGGGTTTCATTGGGAGTAGAACGAGCCTGTTGGCTCTTGAGAGGAAGCAGTTTGGAAAGCGGTAGCATGAGGCTCTCGTCGAGTGCGCCGCTCCGCGGTCGGCATTGGGATATACGATGCTAAAGTCGCTGAAGAATTACTTGCGCGGCACGAGGGCGCACAGGCTTGTCAAAGCAGTTCGTACGAAGCTGGTTAAAGAGAACAATCCACGCTACATGTTCATCAGCCTCAAGCCGGACCGCTCCCCGGTCGGTAACGTGCTTCTTTCCACTTTAACAGACCCCTTCGTTCGTAAGAGCGGGGAAGCCATCACAAACGCTCACACCAACCAGTGGGAAACGGTGCAGATGGCCCGAACTTTTCTCGATCTAGGCTATTGCGTCGATGTGATCCGCTGGAATAACGACAGATTCGT
>JBFJNS010000126.1:0-7756 GCA_041618055.1 Binatia bacterium | reverse complement strand
TAGCCACTCCTTTTTCTCACGAATACCAAGACTGGGAAGCAAAATAAAGCGCTTTGAATGTGGCATCTGGTGTCAGAGTGGCAGCTTGATGCCCAAATCTCATTTCCATGTCATCATGCCCAACCCCTCGATCGGCCATGCGGGCAAATCGGTGACTGCAACCCCGATACGAAATGCACGGCTGACGACTTTGAGATCGATGGGCATCAATGTTTTTGGCGCAACGTGTGGATTACTGCGGAGGCATTCATTCGAGTCACAGTGTTTAAGACCCTGATGGCATATGGGCAGAGCCGGAAAGGTTTTCGTGGCAGCGTCCTACCCAAAGGCGCGCGTCGCAAACGTGCACCCCGCCGCCCGCAAAAATTCACGGCCGCAGGCAAGACAACTGCGATGGGTGTGTTAGACTACAATGAGCCGATCGGTTTTTGCTGCAAACACAAAAAACTATAAGTCTACCAGTTTCTCCGCAGGAGGCGTGCCAATGAAGAACCGTGATCTTCTGGCCACATGGACTTATCATAACGGAACCAAGCACTCCTATGAGAGTATACGCAGTAATCCGCATTATCTGGACTGGGAGAACCAGCCTCTTCCCTTCAAGATATATTCCAAAATAGCGCCTATCCCTTTACCTCGACCTCAATCCTCGGCGGGCATGAGCGCACTCGAAGCCATCTCGACCTTAGCCGTGCCGACAGAAGCTCGGATCATTCCGTCGCTTCAAACACTGGCAGAGATCCTCTATCTATGTGCAGGAATCGTCAAATCGAGGAGATATCCGGGAGGCGAGATGTTCTTCCGCGCAGCGGCCTGTACCGGGGCGCTCTATCACATCGACTTGTATCTGGTATCGGGCACTTTGCCCGGTTTAGATGCCGGGGTTTATCATTTTGGCCCGCATGACTTTGCCCTGCGCAAGCTCCGTTCGGGCGATTACCGCGGAATCCTCGTGCGGGCTAGCGGGCGGGACCCCGCGATCGCTACGGCCCCGGTGATCATCGCTACCGCATCGACTTACTGGCGCAACGCTTGGAAGTACCAGTCCCGCGCATACCGGCACTGTTTCTGGGATAACGGTACGATCCTGGCAAATCTATTGGCGGCGGCCGCTTCGCGCCACGTGCCGGCTAAGATTGTCCTTGGATTCGAAGATGAGGTTCTGACGAAGCTTCTAGGCTTGGACTCGCAGCGCGAGGGGGCGCTAAGCCTTGTCGCGCTTGGCAACGCCTCCTCCGAGGCACAGGCATTGCCTGAGACGGTGGAGGCTCTGAGTTCCGAAGTCGTGCCGCTCTCCAAGAGCGAAATCGACTATCCCGCAATTCGCGCGATGCACGAAGCATCTTCCCTGGGAAGCGAAGCAGAAGTGATCGAGTGGCGTACCCAGGCATTGAAGGACGCTGCCCATGGGGAGGAACTGCCGCAGCGCGTTGGCGAGAGGCGCATGATTGCGCTTCGGCCGTTTAACGAAGATGAGAGTCCTCTGGACTCCCTTGAAGATGTGATCCGACGGCGTGGTTCCACGCGAGAATTCGCGCGCGAGGCGATCGGCTTTCGTCAGCTTTCCACGATGCTCGACCGGGCAACCCGTGGGATTCCAACCGATTTCCTCGACGCGAAGCGAACGCCGCTAAACGACATTTATGTAATCGTGAATGCGGTGGAGGAACTCCCTGGGGGCGCGTACGTCTTTCGGCGGCAGGAACGCGCGCTGGAGCTGCTCAAAGAGGGGGATTTTCGCCGCGACGCGGGATACTTAGGCCTCGGACAGGAAATACCGGCCGATTGCAGCGCGGACCTATTTCTCGTTACCGATCTTCACAAGATCCTGGAGCGCTTCGGCAATCGGGGATACCGGGCTGCCCAGCTCGAAGCGAGCATCACGGGTGGAAAACTATACCTTGCGGCCTATGCCCAGCGCCTTGGGGCATCGGGCCTCACCTTTTTCGATGATGACGTGACGAAGTTTTTCTCGCCCGATGCTGCCGGCAAGAGCGTGATGTTTCTGATTGCCCTGGGGCGGTCCGTTAAGCGGCAGAATTAACGGCTGATCGTAACCTCGAGCCGCGCAAATCTAAGACGGATATCCTAGCTAGGCAAAGCGACGAGTCGAGAGCGGCCACAGTAATTTAACGCGGCGCAGCAGACGGCCTCCAACGACTTGCTGGAAACCCTGGCCATCCAACCATCCGCTGAGTTGACCTGCCTTGCCTCCAAAATCTGAGAAAAATGCTGTCACTTTTCTGATTACTGCAAGTTTTTGCTCTCCTTTCACGCTATTTACAGCTTATTTTTCGAGTGCTTGGGGCTGTGGGCAAGTGGTACATGTTTTGCCTCAAAACACGGCGAATGCTGGGCAGGCTTCCCCCATTTGACTATTACAGGGCGTCAGGACTCGCGGACGTTTTTTCCCTCATGGAGCGGTTCGACGGCGATGTTTGCCTTCTTGCCGGTGGCACGGATCTGCTTGTGTCGATGAGGGAAAAACGACGGTTACATTCGCCTTTGATCGATATCAAGCATATCCCTGGCATCGCCGACATCCGGGCGCAAAACGGTGAGCTGAGCATCGGCGGTGGTGCCAGCGCGCGAGCTATTGCCAAGTCGGTGTTGATGCGGGAGCGCGTTCCAATTCTATCACAGGCCTTGAGCATTCTGGGCTCCATGCAGGTCGGCAACCGTGCCACGGTGGGAGGGAACCTGGCTAATGGCTCGCCGGCGGCCGACAGCGCGCCGCCGCTGCTCACGTTGGATGCGTCGGTGAAGCTCGTGGGACCGAGAGGTGAGCGTTGGGTGCCGCTGGACAAGTTTTTTGTCGGGCCGAAAAAAACCATCGTCAACCGGGAAATCTTGGCTGAGGTCCGCATCGCGGCTCCACCTCAAAACGGTAGAGGGGTTTTTTACAAGCTCGGATTGCGGGGCGCACCTGAAGACATCGCCATTGTGAGCGCGGCGATTTTTGCCGTTCCCGATGATTCTGCGCATAACTGGAAGGAAGTTTGTATTGCCCTGGGGGCGGTCGCACCCACGCCAATCCGGGCACGCCACGCCGAAGAAGCGCTCAAAGGCCAGCCCATGGGGGCGAAAACCACCAAGGATGCGAGTCGGCTCGCGGCAGAAAAAGACGCGCAGCCGATCACCGATATCCGGGGCTCCGCCGATTACCGCCGTGCTATGGTTGAAGTGCTCGTGGGACGAATCCTAGACGAAATCAGGGGTGTTATGCAGAGGGAGGCCAGAGCGTGAACGACCCGCAGCGCGTTTGCCTGACACTCAACGGTCGGGTCGTGGAAGATACAGCGCGTTCCAACGAGACGCTGGTAGAATTTCTGCGCTACCGCCTCGGATTGACGGGAACAAAAGAAGGTTGCGACACCGGCGACTGCGGCGCCTGTACGGTGTCGTTTGACGGGAAGGCAGTCAATTCCTGTCTGGTGTTAGCGGTGGAAGCGGATGGGGCCGACATCAGGACAGTCGAAGGATTGGGTGATGCGGGTCAGCTTCATCCGTTGCAGCAGACTTTTGTCGATCAAGGAGCGGTGCAGTGCGGCTTTTGCACGCCGGGTATGATGATGGCGGCAAAGTCGCTTCTCGATGAGCAATCCAACCCCTCAGAAGACGAGATCCGATTGGCACTCGCCGGAAATCTTTGCCGCTGTACGGGATACGTGAGCATCATGAGTGCCGTTAACGCCGCTGGAAAAATGCTCAGGGGAGGCAAATAGCGCGTGAGCGTTGATTACAGAGTGATCGGGAAGCCGATTCCGCGCACGGATGCCCGCGCCAAGGTCCTGGGTCAGGCGAAGTATGGTGACGATTTTTCTCTGCCGCGCATGGTTTTCGGCAAGGCGCTGCGCAGCGCTCATCCAAACGCGCGGATTCGCTCCGTCGAGGTGTCCCGCGCACGCAGCCATCGGGGCGTGATCGCCGTCATGACGGCTCAAGATATTCCCGGTGAAAATTCGATCGGGCCGATCATTAAGGATCAACCTGTCCTGTGCCACGATTTCGTGCGTTACACCGGCGACGCCATTGCCTTGGTTGCGGCGGAAACTGAGCAGGCCGCGGAGGAGGCCTTGACGCTGATAGAGGTCGAGTACGAGGTCCTGACGCCTGTCTTCGATCCGTTGAAGGCCATGGAGCCCGGCGCGCCTGTGGTACACTCTGGCGGTAACATCGGCACTCATATGAAGGTACGACGGGGCGACGTGGAGTCGGCGTTTCAGAGTGCGGCAGCCGTTGTCGAGAGGCGTTTCATCACTCCGCGGGTGGAACACGGGTACATTGAGCCCGAGGTGGCCGTGGTGGCGCCGGACCTGGAGGGAGGATTCACGGTTTGGTCCTCAACGCAGTACGCACACCTTGACCGAGAAGAAGTTTCTCGCGTCTTGGGGCTGTCACAAAGTCGTGTGCGCGTTCACCAGATGGTGACCGGCGGCGGCTTCGGGGGCAAGCTTAACCCGCATGCCCAGTGCTATGCCGCTCTCCTGGCTTGGAAGACCGGGCGTCCCGCCAAAGTGCGCTACTTTCGCGATGAGTCTCTCATGGCCAGTTACAAGTGTCATCCGTATGTTATTGATATGAAAGTTGGCGCGAGCCGAGAAGGCAAACTCCTCGTGCTTGAGGCCCAGCTCGTCGGAAACACCGGCGCCTATGCGTGTCAAGGGCGTGCGGTGATCACCAAATCCGTCACCCATGTTTCAGGTGTTTATTACATACCCAACATCAAGGCCGATGCCTATGCGGTCTTTACGAACGCGGTCCCGTGCGGCGCTATGCGCGGCTACGGGGTGCCGCAAGCAACTTTCGCTTTGGAATCGATGTTGGACGAACTGGCAGGTCGCCTCGGTATCGATCCGGTAGAACTCAGATTACGCAACGCGTTGGACACAACGCTACCGAACGCGACCGGCCAGATTCTAAACGCAAGCGTGCCGATAAAGGCCATGCTGGGCAGGGCGAAGGTGGAAGTGGTTGCCCTTCGGCAGCTTGTGACGCAGGCACCCATGGGGAAGGTACGCGGAGTGGGAGTGGGATGCAGCAGTCGCGGCATAGGCAGCATTCGTAAGGCATCTCGGAGCACTGCCGTCGTTAGTCTCCATCCTGACGGCAGCGCGACTGTTGCCTGTGGCCACGTGGACCTAGGGCAAGGCTCGGACACCATGATGAGCCAGGTGGCTGCAGAGGAGCTGGGGGTGGAGGTGGACCGTATTCGGGTTGTGACTAACGACACCGCGATTTCGCCCGATTGCGAGTCCACCTCCGCCAGCCGCGTGACCTATCTTTCCGGTAACGCCGTCAAGAAGGCCGCGGCCAAGGTCAAACAAAGGGTGTTCGATATCGTGAGCCGCGATGTCGGCTGCGCGCCGGAGCAGCTGAGATTGCTAAACGGCGTGGTAGCGTACCGGGAGCAAGGGATTCGGCTCGCCGAGGTTTTCGCCAGGCATACCTTGCACGTCATCACCGATGTCGCGGAATACTTGCCGGAAACGACGCCGCCGGACCCCGAGACGGGGCAGGGAGCGCCAGCAGGAACGTTCAATTTCAATGTTCACGCGGCGCTGGTGGAGGTCGATGAGGGGACGGGGCGGATTCAGGTGCTCAAGTATCTCGCCCTAAGTGATGTCGGGCAAGCGCTTAACCCAATGGCGGTAAACGGGCAGGTCTTCGGCGGGGTCATGATGGGTTTGGGTTCCGCCCTCATGGAAGACGTCATAGTCGACAACGGAGTGGTCAACAATACATTCTCAACCTACCTAATTCCTACCACTTGCGATCTTCCCCTCGATTTTCGCATCGGTGTCATCGAAGAGCCGGAGCCCACAGGACCGTTCGGTGCCAAAGGCTTTGCTGAAGGTTCACTAGATCCCGTCGGCGCAACAATTGCCAATGCTGTCAGTCACGCAATCGGTGTTCGGGTCCACCGGCTGCCATTGACCAGCGAGCGGGTTCACGAACTGTTGCGGCAGAGACCGTTGCATTAACGGGCGGCCGAAAAATCTTACTTGCACACGTCGACCCGCTCTTTCTCGTTCCGAGACATGACAATTTGGCCGTGATCGACTTGGCCTAAGACGGGACATGTTTTTCGTGTCACTGAAAGCGGAAGGCTCAGTTCAGGAACAGCTACACGAGAACTTTCCGTGCCAGATGCGGAATAGCCGTCAGCGATGAGCGTGCGCGGAATCGCGACCACTTAGAAGAGCGGAAAATTCTCACTTGACTGCTGACAGCTAATGTCAAAAACATGCCAAATGGCAAGAACGGCTGTCAACCGGGGCGGCTTTGTCCATTCGCCACTTCCGCCATCGCGGTGAACGTTGCCCAAGGGCTGACAGGTCGCGTCATGGATTGTACGATCCAATGTGGCATCCGGGTTGAACGGCGTAAAAGATCAGGATTCTCAACAGGGCATGACCTTAACTCATTTTCACGGGCACGAATTTCCGTCGAAATCAGTTACCTGGATGTAAGGTTTTTTCGGTTCAATTGTAGGGTAACTTCTTCAGGGTTGCCCGCTCTTGGCTCCGTGAAGAGAAAAAAAGCAATAATAATCTGAGAGTCGAATTAGAGCGGTGCTGGCACAATCATTGCAAGACCCTACGCGTAGCTGGCGTACAACGACAGATTCTCAGAATGACAGCGGACGTGTCCATATGCCGAACGTTATCCTTACGACGGCCTGGGAAAGAATAAAGTTGTAATGTAACATCCACGCGCCTAAAAGTAGGAAACGCATGTTGAGCAGGGAGTTAAACGATTATTTTGGCCTGCGGGAGGCTCCTTTTAATCCAGCTCCAAACCCCAGGTTTTTTTACTCCAACCCTCGTTTTGAGGGAGCATTGTCAGATGTGCGCCACGGCATAGACGAAAAAAAAGGCATCATCGTCATCTCTGCCGAGGCGGGAACGGGCAAAACAACCTTGCTGCGAAAGCTCATAAGCGGTTGGGGAGGCAGCGCAAGTTCCGTGTTTTTATTTTGTCCTTATCTCAATTTTTCCGAGCTCCTGCGCATCATTTTGCATGATCTGGGGTTAACCAGCCATGAAGAAGACAGGAACGCAATGCTCGCGGAACTAACCGGTCATTTGAATCTGCAATTTGAGCATGGCCGAACCACCTGCCTGCTCATCGATGAAGCCCAGAATCTGAGCGCGGAATTATTCGAAGGCATTAGCGTTCTCTCCGATTTGGAAAACGATGGGCAGAAGTTGCTGCCTATCGTGTTAGCCGGCCAACCGGGCCTCGAAGCGAAGTTAAACGAACAGAAGCTTCAAGAGCTCAAGCGGCGGGTGGCGATCCAGTGTCAGCTTGCGCCGCTTAAGGGAAATGACGTTGGTCTCTATATCGATCATAGGCTGCGGAAGGCGGGCTACGAGGGCAACGGGTTGTTTGACGGGGATGCCATTGAGCGAATTGCCGCATATTCCCAAGGAATACCGCGGGTCATCAATCTCATCTGCGATAGAGCGCTGTTCACTGCCCATGCCGCCGCGAAGGAGGTCATTACGGCGGACGTTATTCAGGAGGTTGCCCGGGACCTGGATCTCGCGGATAAGACAGAAATAGCAAACGAGTGTCCGCCGGACCAGTTCAATGTTCCCTGGGAGCGGGAGGACTTAACTCGGGTTGCACTGCCGGACCCGGATATATCGCAATGGGAATTCAACTCGGAGGTAGATGAGCTAGAGGAGGAAAAGCTCGCTGCTGTCGGGGACCAGAGAAATGCCGGAAAACACGCCCTTGGATCATTTCT
>JBFJNS010000125.1:0-7799 GCA_041618055.1 Binatia bacterium | reverse complement strand
TGGCCCCTTGTTCCGCGAATCCAACGCCGTCCGAGATAGTCGCAACGCGATGTTTAACCCCGAGGGTCCCTATTAGTTTGCTTTGGCCCAGTATGGGTCCAAAGAGCGTTTGCACGATCACAGCATCGGTGCGCGCTTTTTCAAAAGATTCAAAAGCTCCGTCGATCTCAGCGACATCTTTCATGATCAACGGCTGAAATTCGATCTTGAAACCGTCGGCGGCGTCTTGCGCATGCTTCACGAATAGCTTGTGGGCCGGGTCCGGCCCGTAGGCAAGAAAGGCGATGCGCGGAAGCTTGGGCATGATTTCCTTAAGCAGCTCGATTCGCTTGCCCGCGAGTTCCGGCAAGATAAAAGTGTTTCCGGTGATATTTCCGCCCGGGCGCGCGAGGCTTTTGACGAATCCGCTGCCGACCGCATCGGCTGATGAGATCATGACGATTGGAATGGTCTGGGTGGCGTTCTTGGCCGCATTCACCGCCGGTGTGGCCCGGGCCGCGAGGATATCGACTTTCATCTCGACCAACTCTTGGTCAAGACGAACAAGAGTATCTCGTGTCGCCCTGCGATACTCGATGGTGATATTCTGGCCCTTGACCCAACCCAGGTTGTGCAATTCGTCTTCGAATGCAGCCTCTGTGTCGTTAGGTTTCGCGGTCAACGTCAAAATGCCGATTCGCGGGATTTTTGCCTGCTGCTGAGCTTTGACGATGGGAACGGTGACGAAGATGGTGCCGAGAAATAATAGGACAAATACCAACCAACCGATTTTTCTTTTCATTGCCCTTGTCTCCGCCAAACAAAAAGGCCCAACCAAGTAAAACCCAGTCAGGCCAAAGAATCACCCATCAAGTTAGCTGCCAAACCAAGCTAGGCTGGCGCAATTACAGGTATGCTTCTATTTCACCGATGCTCTTTAATTTCAATGCAACATCGATTCATGGGCTGCCCCCTGTGACAACCTAATACCGCAAGCGCTGTGCCAGGATTTTAAGCGCTATCGTACCTGTTTAAAGGTGTTGAAATGACAGCGAAATAACCGTGACCAAAACAAGGGTGAGCGGGAAGTCTTATTCAGCAAATTATAGCTAATTTGCTACACCACAGTGGGACAATTGATGCAGCAGACTTTGGAATATCAGTGTCTTCTCGTCGCAGGATTGAATTTTAACGACACGTCAGTTTTGTGCCAATCTGGCCGGTCGCGTATGGCTGCAAAGGTCCTTCGATATCGAATCGTCTCGTTACTTAGTGCCCTTGACGTTTAGTGACGCATTGTAAGCGCTCCAACTCACACAACGGTCCAGCAGGCTTGCCCGCTCCTCTGCAGAGGTGAGTAGATCCAACCAGGGGAAGAGAGTATTCCGCTCGCGCGCGTGATGGTGTGAGAGCAGCCCTTTGTACATCGCTTCCCGATCGAGAAGCGCGATTATGTGGTGCTTCAGCTCCAAGCCCTTCTTGGCTCGGATATTTTCGAGCGTATCACGGAAATCGGTGACAAAGCGTCTGATTCTCTTGTGTTCGGCGAGAAAAAGTTCCACGGCTCCGCCGGGCACGTCGGATATCCTCTCCCCGTAAATGGGTATGAGGGAGTCCTCCTCGTCTTTCATGTGCGCCAGTAGGTTTGTCTCGTAGCGGTGCAAGAGTTTTCTTGCTTGAGACAGGTCGAGCGATAAAAGAGCGGTCTGGTGGGCAAGAAAACAGTCATCCAACCACTGGTGCACTTTGGTCATTGCGAGAAAGGACTGTTCCTGTGCCATACTCGTAAAAACATAGGTTATTCTAAGTTTCCTGTGAAGAACTATTCACCTCAGAGGCGCCGAGTTCAAGGTATTTTTTAATCAAGAACTCTTTCAAGGCTGGTTAATTTCTACCGGCGAGCTTTCGCCCCTGATCCAGAACTGCAAAGGACCGCGCCGCGGACGGCATCAAGAACCGGAATCCGCTGGCGACCAGGCGCTCGATGTTGCGCGCGTCCGGATGGGGGTGACCGCAGGGCACATTGTGCTCCTGGCAAATCCTAAGAATGGTGTTGATGGCATCGGCCACCACAGGATGATCATAATCTCTCGGATGGCCCAGTTCCTGGCTCAGATCGCCCTCACCGATCAGGACGACGCCGATGCCGGGGACTTCCTTGAGAATCCTCGGCAGGTTGTCGATCGCGCGCGTATCTTCGCACTGAATGACGACAAGGATCTCTCCCTGGGGTGCCAGGGGCCAGACATCGGCCCGGGTGTAATACTCCTGCTGCGTTAAACCCCAATAGCGCGCGGCGCGCGTGGGAGCGTCGCCGCGGATCCCGGGCGGTTCGTACTGCGGGGCCGTTGACAGACGCGGATACCGGCAGGCGCCCACCGCATTCCAGGCCTCTTCGACGGTGCTGACATGCGGAAAGATGACGCCGAAGACGCCGATGTCGAGCACTTGCTTGGCGATCCACTGGTTCATCTCGCCACCATTGGGGGGAATGCGTACCATCGGCGTAACCGCAGGCGCCAGCGTGGCGTTTTCGACGATCTGCCGGCGGTCGAGCATGAACTGGAGGGCCTGGCGCAGGCCGGGAAAATCAAGCGGCGCATGCTCCATTTCAAAGGCGATGCCGTCTAACTTTGAGCTTGCCATGGCGACCGAGCTCTCAATATCTACGGGGGTGAAGGCGACAAAAGCCGTCTGACCCTGCTCGAGGGCTTTGATTACACCATTTAGGCGCGGCATGTCTGGCATAAAATCGAGCTCCTTTACGTCTGTCCGATAGTTCCAGCCGTTCAATGAGTTCCAGTCGTTCCAATCGTTGAAACGCCGGGATTCGGATTTTATCCCCTGTTCTTAGCAGGGGAGATTTTGAACGCTCATTGGAAGATTGATATACCAAAGGCGCAGGGGTTCTGACAAACGAGAGCCTGAAGTTGGTTTTGCCTTGCAGACGATTGCGGAGGTTAAAGCCTAACAAGAAGAAAACCTTTTGGCTGACAAAAGAGAAGAAAGACCTTGGCAGCTGGTCTAATAACTTAGTCACCGGTTGCCATTGTCGGCTTCAAGATCTTTGTGGTGAAAAAGCCTGTTTCAAAGAGGAGGATCGGCTATGATTATTGACGCTCACACCCATTACACGACGGCTCCCCCGCAGCTCCAGGCGTATCGCGGGCAGCAGATTACCCACCTGGCGAAGCCTGTGCGCGCCAAGCTGCAAGTCAGCGACGACCAGTTGGCACGCTCCATGGAAGGCCAGTTCAAACGCATGCAGGAGTCGGGCATCGACCGCCTGCTCTTTTCTCCTCAAGCCTCGGCAATGGGACACCACTTCGGCTCGCCGCTCATTAGCCGGTATTGGACCGAAGCCTGTAATGATCTCATTGCGCGTGTGGCCAGGCTCTTTCCGGACAGGATCTCGCCTGTCTGCCAGCTGCCGCAATCGCCGGGAGTGAGCCCGAAAGAGTGGGTCGACGAGCTTGAGCGCTGCGTCAAGGAACTGGGTTTCGTCGGCTGCAACGTCAATCCCGACATCGCCGGCGGGCGCGAACCGTTCACGCCATCCCTTGGCAGCGACTGGTGGTATCCCCTGTGGGAAAAAATGGTCGAGCTGGACGTTCCCTGCACCATTCACGCCAGCGCGTCACTCAATCCGGCGATGCACCTCACCAACTCGTACTATATCGCGCACCACAACTCTGGCGCAGTGGAATTGCTGAAATCGCATATCTTTAAAGACTTTCCAAAATTGAAGATCGTCATCCCGCACGGCGGCGGCGCCATTCCTTATCAATGGAACCGCAATCGCGGCATGCATGTCAGGGAGGGACTGGAGCCCTTCGAGGAAGCGGCGCGCAGAGTGTACTGGGATATGGCGATTTACGACAAGGAGGGGATGGAACTGTTAATTAGGCGCGTCGGTGCGGACAACGTTCTTTTCGCCACGGAAATGTTCGGCGCAGTCAATGCCATCGATCCCAAGACCGGACGCAATTTCGAAGACATCGTGCCCCTGTTCAAGTCCATCGACTGGCTCACGGAAGACGAGCGCTACAAGATCACGGAGGGCAACGCAATAAAAGTCTTCTCGCGCGTGGTTTCTCCTTCGAAAACTTAACCAAACATATTTGAAATTTCGAGATGAATGCCGAATTGGACAGAAAAGTGTGTCGCTCGCAGGGGCCTGTCTGCCAGAGCAGGCAAAGAGGCCAAGTTTGTCCAAATCCCCCTCTTTCCCCCTTTGTCAAAGGGGGATGAAAGGGGGATTTCTGGATTTCATTGCGTGCTTTCTGTACTAGCGTGATAGGATTTGTTGAAGTAGTTTTGTCAAGCATTCAGTAGTTAAGAATCTAGCCGGACAGCCAAAGCACAATGCGCACGATCGCGGGGATGTGGGCACGGGATGAAAATTGCGCGGTGCGCGGCACTAAGCAGCCCTCCGACATGACGATCCAAGAAAGGCGATTCTTTTTTGAATGCGGGCGCCAAGTATGATAGGAGAGCAATCGAGAGCGGACAGCAGCAGTTTGCCAACATAACAACCTCTTCCTCAAGATTTCCTCCCGCGCGCACGCCATCGCAGGAGAGAAAGGGAGGGCCACCCATGTTCGAAACGACCTCCTCGTCCCGTCAGACAAACGGCATCGAGAAAATCCCTTCGTATTGCATTCACTGTGCTGCCCTGTGTGGGGTCGTCGCTTATGTGAAGGACGGCTACTTGATCAAAGTAGAGGGGGACCCGGACGCCTTGAACAACGCCGGCACCCTCTGCCCCAAGGCTTTAGCGGCGAAGCAGGAGATCTACCATCCCGACCGGCTCAAGTACCCGATGAAGCGGACGAGGCCAAAGGGAGACGGCGACCCCGGCTGGGTCCGAATTACCTGGGATGAGGCGCTGGATACCATCGCCGCCAAAATGAAGGAAATCAAAGCACGCTACGGACCGGAGGCTTTTTTCCTGCAAAAGGGCTCCACCGATGGGTCGTCGGGGGCGGAGTGGTACGGATTTTTTAATCGCCTCGCCAATCTCTACGGAACGCCTAATTTCGGCGGCACCGGACATATCTGCTGTTCCAATCGGAGCTGCCCCGGTCTCCCGCTTCATGTCGGCAACAAACGGCTTCACCCGGCCATCGATTATGAGAAGACAAATCTAATCCTCCTCGTCGGCTATAACATCCTCCACACCAAGCCGCCCCTGGCGCGCAAGATCCTCGACGCACAGCAGCGAGGAGCCAAACTCATCGTGGTGGATCCCATTCTTTCTCCCACCGCGGCTAAAGCCGATGTCTGGCTTGCGCCCAGGCCCGGGACCGATCTGGCGCTCTTTCTCGCCATGCATCATGTCGTGATTCGCGAGGGTCTTTACGATGAGGAATTTTTGAGATCCTGGACCAACGGGCCGTTTCTGGTCCGGGAAGATATCGGACTCTTTCTGAGCGGAGAGAAGTCCCCGTATCTAGTTTGGGATTCTGCACGCGGCGCGCCGTCGCCCGCCGATCCCTGGACTTCGTCTCAGGTAAAGCCGGCGCTGAACGGCGCCTATGTCGTGAACGATATTGCTTGCCGTCCGGCCTGGCAGCTTTTTTGTGATTTGGTGGAGCGCTGCAGCCCTGAGTGGGCGGAAAGGGTGACCTGGGTCCCCGCAGACGAGATCCGCAAAGTTGCGCGGCTCTATGCCACGACCAAACCCGCCAGCACGGATTGGTATAACGGTCTCAACCGCGCTTCCAATTCTTACGATACCGCCGTGGCCCTGGCGCTTCTCTCCGCCACGACGGGGAATTGGGATGTACAAGGGGGGCTCAGTTTCGAATCCGACCTTGCGTTTAAAGATGTCAAGGGAGCCCACTTTCTGCCCAAGGACTGGAATGAAAAGAGCCTGGTGACGATGTCCGGGTTCAAGGTCAGGTCCCTTAACCAGGAATATGTCGGTCCCATGAACCTCGTGGCGGACGCGATGCTCACGGAAAAGCCCTATCCAATCCGGGGAATGCTGGCTCTTGCCTCGGGCGTGGCAACGTCGAACCCCAACTCGCGCAAAATGATGGAGGCTTTGAAAAGCCTGGAGTTCTCGGCTGTCGGAGATCTTTGGAAAACTCCGGCAATGGAAATGGCGGACATCATTCTGCCCTGCGCTTCGCACTGGGAGTCGGAATTCATCAACTACAGTGCACCCTACCTAATGTATCGCAAGGCGGTGGCGCAACCGCCGCAGGAAGCCTGGCCGGACGCGAAAATCGTCTTTGAGTTGGCCAAGAGGTTGGGCTACGGAAACGACTTTTGGAACGGGGATATCAAGCAGGCGTTCAATCACATGCTTGAACCTTTCAAGGTCACACCGGATGAATTGGCCGCTTCGCCCAGAGGTGTCTATCATGCACCGGCTCAGCCGAACTACCGGAGGTATGCGGCCTGCGACGAGAAGACCGGCAAACCCAAAGGATTTGCGACGCCGACCGGAAGACTTGAGATTTACTCGGAGAAACTCAAGACCCTGGGATATGATCCCTTGCCTTACTGGAAGGAACCGAAGCCCGGACCCGGTAGCACGCCGGAGTTGTTCAAGGAGTACCCGCTTATTCTCAGCAGCGGCTTCAAGCCGATGCACTGGCTCCACGGCCAATTGAGGGCTGTGCCGTGGCTGAGAGAGTGTGACAAAGAGCCTCGCGTGTGGGTTAATCGCAGAACTGGAACGAGGCTTGCCATTCAGGATGGAGATTCGGTTTTGGTCGAGACTCCCAAGCGTGACGGTACGATGCAAGGGAGCCTGCGGTTGAAAGCGACGCTCACAGAGGCTGTTCATCCAGACGTCATCTACATCCCTTACGGGTGGTGGCAGGGATGTAGCTCCCTCGGCCTCAGTGACTCCGGCAATCTCGATGGCTCAGCGAATGTGAATCAACTCTACGACGATTCCTTCACCGATCCAGTGAGTGGAACGGTCGGGATGGCCGCCTACCCTTGTCGGCTGAGAAAGGAGTAATAGCATGGCCCGCTATGGATTAGCTGTCGACCTGAACCGCTGCACGGGTTGTTACGCCTGCATCGTCGCCTGTAAGTCGGAGAATTCAACGCTGCCGGGGGTTTCCTGGATTCGAATCGACGAAAAAGAGCAGGGAGAGTATCCCAAGGTAACAAGAAGCTACATTCCTATGCTCTGTATGCAATGCGGTGAGATGCCATGCGCGCAGGCGTGCGCTGCCGGAGCCATGACGCAGGGCGATGGCGGCATCATCTTTATCGATCAGGAGAGGTGCATCTGTGACGAAGTGAAGCCTTGCATCGCGGCTTGTCCCTACGATGTGATCGTGGCGAACAACGGTAAGGCGTCTTACTTCGTGGATTATCTGACTCCTCATGAAAAGGAAGCCTATGACGCTCATCGCGACTCCGTCGTGGAGAAGTGCGATTTCTGTCATCACAGGATCACAGCCGGCCTGCTCCCGGCCTGCGTGCAGACCTGCCCGACTCAGGCGCTGATCTTTGGCGACTTGGTCGAAGAGCAAAGCGATGTTGCCCGGCTGTTCTCACACGCTGAAGCCAAGCCGCTGAGAGAAAACCTCAAGCTGGACCCAGCGGTCTTTTACCTGGAGGAGAAGCGTTCCGGCTGACAGAACCTGTTTTCTTCGACTCGCGAGATTCACCCATCCATAAAGAAAGTGGCCTTCGCTGCTTCGGGCTCGCCCCTCGCTCAGTTCTGGTCGTCAATCTCAACTGAGAAATCCGGGTTCAATTATTAATTATACGCTAAGCCGTGATATATACGCCCTATGAAGGACGGATTGATTCCCGGACTGTCATGCACACAAACCTATGTCACTACG
>JBFJNS010000124.1:0-7860 GCA_041618055.1 Binatia bacterium | reverse complement strand
TGAGCATGTCCACGATCACATCGGATCCCCACTCAGCGATGGGTTTTTCGGTTATTCGCGCAGGTTTGCTCATCATCGACTCCTTGCAAAGCACAGTTCTTGTATCGCCGTCACGATAGGTTTTGACACGCCGATCAAAGACATGTCGGGCTAGACCGATTACATCGGGTTGTCCATTGCGAAACGTCGCACCTGCAGTGCTTTCTTAGACTCTCTATGATCGAAGTGCTTCTTTGTCAACGTGTCGGGTGATCATGGAATGACCGGCACGAGAATCGTGGGAGTCAGGGATCTTAAATTCTTTGGTTGTCTAGTGCTGGGCAAGAATCTCTGTCGCGGGTCGTAGGTACAATACTATCGACCCGTGCGGAGGCATATTAAAGATGTTCCCGCGCTCGTCAGGGTATTTTCGTCAGCACTTTTTTGGATGAGGCTCTGAAATGGAAGTGGTCGGGGCGAGTGGATTTGAACCACCGACCTCACGGTCCCGAACCGTGCGCTCTACCAAGCTGAGCCACGCCCCGACCCGCTAAACGTAACACACAGAAAGGAGAAAACAACACCCGCCCTCGCTCCGCTCGGGATCACAGATTGCAGATTTCAGATTGCCCAGATGGAGTTCCGCGGGCTACAAACGCTCGATAAATAGAGTTATTCCTGGCGCCGCACGGCCTGGCGCATTTGATGGATCGTTTGAGCGTAGTCACGGGTATTAAAAATGCCGGACCCCGAAACGATGACTTCCGCGCCGGCGCCAACGACCTGATCGATATTGTCCGTCTTAATGCCGCCGTCGGCCTCCACAAGCACGGGAAGTCTTCTCTGGTCGATGATTTGCCGCACGGCGCGGATCTTTGGCAATACTTCCGTAATGAATGCTTGCCCGCCAAAGCCGGGGAAGACCGTCATCATGAGGATCATGTCAATCTCGGGCAAACAGATCTCGACCTTTTCCAGAGGCACATCGGGATTGATGGCGATCGACGCTCGGGCGCCGAGTTCCCGGATCTTCTGCAGGCTTGCGTTTGGGTTCACACAGGTGTCGGGATGGATCGAGACCCACTCGGCACCGGCCTTGATAAATTCCGGCGCATACTTGTCCGGATCGGTGATCATCAGGTGGACATCCAACGGGATCTTGGTGACTTTTCGCACGGACTCGACGACCACGGGACCAATGGTGATATTGGGAACAAAATGGCCGTCCATGACATCGACATGAAGCCAGTCGGCCCCCGCCGCCTCGACGGCCTGGATTTCATCCTTCAGCCGGCTGAAGTCAGCCGACAGAATCGAGGGCGCGATTTTCACTGCATGCATTTACACAACCTTTCTAATTCGTGCGGCGAAGAAGCCGTCGGTGTTATGTCGATGTGGCAAGGCCATGAAGTAGCTGCCCCGAACTAGGGATTTGGCCTGTTTCGGAAGATAACCCGCAGCATCTTCGAGGACAAACCCCTTGTGACGAGCGAGAAAATCCCTCACCAGGCCTTCGTTTTCGTTCTCCGCCAGCGTGCAAGTGGAGTATACCAGAATGCCGTTCGGTTTAAGGTAAGGGGCCACGTGACTCATAATTTTTTCTTGTAGGCGGGCAAGCCGTTCGATATCGCTTTTCTTTCTCTGCCATTTTATTTCCGGGTGGGACCTGAGCGTGCCCAAACCGCTGCAAGGGGCGTCAATCAGAATCCGATCGTAAGAGCGGCGCAATGGTTCCGGCAGTTCTCGAGTCGCATCCGCCTGGCATGCGAGGATCGATTTGAGACCGAGTCGAGCGGCATTTGCCCTGATTTTATCGAGGGACCCTTGGGAAATATCCGTCGCTACTATTTGTCCGTTATCGTGCATCGCTTCAGCTATGTGCGTTGTCTTGCCCCCGGGAGCAGCGCAGGCGTCTAAAATGCACTCACCCGCCTTCGCAGAAAGCAGATAGGTTACGAGCTGAGACGATTCGCCTTGAACTTGAAAAAAGCCCTGGCTGTAGCCGGGAAGTTGGTCCACGGGGCGCCTCGAATGGACCGTAATCCCATCGGGAGACCATGACGTGGGTGTGGCCTCTATGCCCTCATTGTGAAACGACTCCAAGATGTCATCGCGCGTACCCTTAAGAACGTTGGCTCGCACCACAAGCGGCGGTTCTTCGTTATTGGCGCGCAACAAATCTTCGATCTCCACTCTGCCGAAGAACTCAATCCAGCATCGCACCAGCCACTCGGGATGGGACCAATACTCGGCCAGCGCGGTCGTCGAGCTCGTCGCCGGGGCGGGTTTGGCAAATTGTTGCTGCTCGCGCACAAACCGGCGCAAGACGCCGTTAATGAACCCGCCGGCTCTTTTGCCGCCATGTTGATTGGCAAGCTCTACGGCTTCATTGAGCGCCGCATAAGCGGGAACTCTATCCAAAAAAACGAGTTGATAGACTGAAAGACGCAGGAGGTTACGTAGGTATGGGTCCGCCTCCCGGAGTGGCCGGCGCAGCAGGGGTTTGAGATAGGCGTCGATTCTGCCTCTCCAACGTAATGTGCCGTACACTAGTTCGGTCAAGAGCGAACGGTTCTTACGAGAGAGGGATTGGTTTTCGAGAGCGTTGTCCAAAAGGATGTCCGCATAGGCCTTGCGGCTATCGACCTTGAAAAGAATCTCAGCTGCCGCGCTGCGTGCGCCCGATTTATTCTCAAGCTCAGAAGCGGTCACCTTCCTCGACCCGTGCGCCGCGGATAAATTCGGTACCCGGCAGGCGCTTTTTGTTTTCCAGTTGGACTTCTTCAAGACTCAAAACGCCGGAGCCCGTGGCGACCCACAAACCCTTGCCGTCGGCTCTGACGACCTCACCCGGATTTGCCGCTACCTCTTTGGCCATGACCTTTGCCCGGTGGATTTTCAGGAGCTTGCCATGCCAGTACGTATAGGCAGAAGGCCATGGGTGAAAGCCTCTGACACGGCGCTCAAGCACCGATGCTGTTTGACTCCAATCGATTAAACCGTCCTCTTTTTTGATCATGGGGGCGAAGGAAACGCCCGCCTCGTCTTGCGGCCGCGGGGCGAGAGAACCTTCTTTGAGCCTCTGCAGGGTTTCGAGGAGCAAACGAGCGCCCACGGGGGTTAGTTTGGCCTGAAGGGAAGCCGTGGTTTCGTCGGGCGCCACAGCAACCTCCTCCTGAAGAAAGATCGGGCCGGCGTCCATTTTCTCCACCAGTTTCATCGTAGTCACGCCCGTGATTGTTTCACCGTTGATGATCGCCCAAGCGGCAGGGGCCGCGCCCCGATATTTCGGCAACAGGGAATAATGCACGTTCAGGCAGCCGTGGGGCGCAAGTTCAAGGATTGCGGCGGGGAGAATGCGACCGTACGCGACCACGACGATGATTTGGGGACGCCAAGCGCGTAGTTGATCGATGACTGCTGGATCGCGGATCTTTTCAGGGGCGAGTACGGGAATGTTGTGATCCTCGGCGACTTGACGCACGGGGGTCGAATATCTCTTTTGACCTCTGCCGGAAGGACGGTCGGGCTGCGTGACGACGCCCACCACGTCGTCGGCTCCGTCAAGGAGCTGCTCGAGGGTTGTAGCAGCGGTCTGCGGAGTTCCCATGAAGACAATACGCCAGGATGTGGACATGAGCAGTAGCCCAGAGGCGAAGTCGCCCGAAAAATTTCAATTGATGATCAGATCATGATGCGAGGGCGTTCCGGCGGAACGGTTCCATTCCGCAGCATTTTCTTGCGCCTCCGCGTATAGAGCTCTCGTTTCAGCCGGCTGATGCGGTCGATAAAGAGTTTGCCGTCAAGATGATCAATCTCGTGCTGAAGAGCAACTGCCAGAAGTCCTTCAGCTTCGATTTTCAGCTCTTTTTCTTTCTCGTTTACGGCGACCAACTGTACCTGGGCGGCGCGCCGGACTTCGGCTGTGAAATCCACTACGCTTAAGCACCCCTCTTCCCACACGATCTCACCTTCAGCCTTGGTGATCACTGGATTGATTAACTTGTAGGTGCTCTTGCGCGGGTTCTCATGATCCAAATCCAAGACGATAATCCGCTGCGATGCTGCGACCTGAGTCGCAGCGAGCCCTACGCCTGGCGCGGCATACATCGTCTCCAACATGTCGTTGACGAGTTGCACAGTCGTGTCCGTTATGTTTTTGACCGGCTGCGCGACCTTGGTTAACCGCGGGTCGGGATATTTTAGAATCTCTCGGAGGGCCATAAACTACTAAAATTCATAGCATGTTGTAGGGATCAACATCAATGTGGACACGCGCACGGCGCGATTGGGGGAATCGGTCGCGAGCTTGCTTTGTGAAGTCAAGGAGCGACGAGCTTAGCTTTCCCTTGAGCAGGATTTGCCAACGATAGCGATTGCGGATTTTTTCGATGGGCGCAGGCGCGGGACCGAGGATTTCTATTTGTTCCCGCAATCGCGCATCGCAGCGCTGCATATCGCGCAGGTCGGCGGCAAAAGCTCTGGCCCTTGCCTCCACCTCATCCGCCTTCGCCCCGTCGATACGAAGATTCACCAGCCGGCAAAAGGGCGGATAATTCAGCGCAAGGCGGTGCTCGATCTCGGCGGCAAAAAAACCTTTGTAGTCGTGCCGTGTTAAATGTTGAATGGCGTAATGATCGGGAGCGTAGGTTTGAATAATGACCCGGCCTGGAACCTCACCGCGGCCGGATCTTCCAGCGACTTGGCTCAAAACCTGAAACGTTCGCTCGGCAGCGCGAAAGTCCGGCAGGTTGAGGGACAGGTCGGCCAGCAGGGCACCCACGAGCGTGACCCCGGACACATCATGGCCTTTGGTAATCATCTGAGTGCCAACTAGGATGTCGATGTCCCCTCTTTCCCACCGTCCAAGCAGTTCTTCGTGGGCGCCCCTTTTGCTCATTGTATCCCGATCCATGCGTGCGATTCGCGCTTCGGGCATCATCTGATGAAGGGCTTGTTCAATTTGTTCGGTGCCGGCGCCTACACCCGAAAGCGTCTGGTTACCGCACCTGGGGCAGCGTTCGGTCTCGGGCACGCGGAAATTGCAATGATGACAAGAAACGATTTTCTGTTTACGGTGCAAGGTGAGCGTGACGCTGCAATATGGGCAGCGCAGGATGTGACCACAAAGCGTGCATTGCAAAAAATTGGCAAACCCCCGCCGATTCAAAAATATGAGAGTCTGGCGCGACTCCTCAAAGTTCCGCTTCAGAGCCTCTGCAAATTCCATGGAAATCCACTGGTGATCGGATTTGCTCCGGCGGCGGTTGCGAGGCCCTGCGGTGACGTGGGACGCCTTTGACGGTTTGAACTGCGAGCGCAGATCGACAGTTTCTATCCTTGGCAACGGCCTTTTGTGAACCCGTTGGGTGATCTCCAGAAGGCGATATCGACCCTGGCGACAATTTTCATAGCTTTCCAGCGCGGGCGTTGCGGAGCCCAAGATAACCGGACAACCCAGGGATTTGCCGCGGACGACCGCAACATCCCGGCCGTTGTATTTGACTCCCTCCTCTTGTTTGTAAGAAGTATCGTGTTCCTCGTCGACAATGATAAGTCCAAGGTCCGGAAGCGGCGCGAAAACCGCCGAGCGCGCACCGACCACGACGTCAACTTCCCCCCGGACAATCTGCCACCAATGCGAGCGCCGCTCCGCCGTCGTGAGACCGCTGTGAAGAATCCCAACACTACCGGGAAAGCGGGAATGAACACGATCCAGCAACTGAGGCGTGAGCGAAATCTCGGGAATCAATATGATGCTGCGCCGACCCATCTCGCGGGCCCGCTCCATGGCGCGAAGATAAACTTCCGTTTTCCCGCTGCCCGTCGCTCCGTGCAGAAGAAAGGTCTCGAAGCCACCCTTTCGCAACCGATGGTCGATCGCTTGCCAAGCGTGCTCCTGCTGGCTGTTGAGCGCGAATCTGGTTTGAGGAACCGATGAATCAGGGTTGGATTCGGCAATGGTCGGATTACATGTGCCTCGCTGTCCGGGGAGTCTCTTACGAAGCTCGATGGCACCTCGCATCTCGAGTTGCTGCAAGGCGTGATAAACGCTTCCCGCAGCGATGGCTCGCGTCAGAGTTTTGACGCCTATTTTGCCTTTCTTCTCACGCAGCAGGGTCAGGATTTGCTCTTCTAATTTAGTGCGCGCGGAAAATGTTCCTGGAAGCGCAATGACCATGCTGAGGCTCTCGGCGCGCACGCTTGACGGCAAGATGGTTCCAAGCACGTCACCAACGGGAGCCAAGTAGTAACGACCAACCCACTCGCTCAGTCGCAGAAGTTGGCCATCGAGAATCGGGTGCTCATCCAGAATCGCAATGATTTCCTTGGTTTTAGCGAGAGCGGTATGGGCGAGTAGTTCGAAGACGATGCCTGTGACCGTGCGTTTCCCTAAAGGAACGAGAACCCTCACTCCGGGTTTAATTGTCGCGCGGAGATGTCCGGGAACTCTATAGATAAGGAAATCTTTTAACGGAGAAGGAATGGCAATATGGACGAACGCCTCCTCTTGGGGGAGCATGAATGGACTTCTATCGGGTGCCCGTGACAAAAGCAAATTAGCTCGATGGTCGTAGAGTTAGTGGCTCCCGTGAGTTTTCTGCGACTGGAGAAATTATAGCAATCCATCCCATTCCTGTCCGCCGTGAACCGCTTGCCCCTCTGCCTGCCAACACCAAACCAGTGGCATAAGGCTTGCTCAAACCGCGTGAAGTGCTTCTAAGATGGCAAAAATGGACAGTTCATGTCCAAAAAGGTCGAAATTTGTCCTGAGCAAGCGAGCCATCAAAGGGTCCAGGCAAAGCGAGCAAATTGATGCACCAATTGGGAGCGTTTAGATAGCCGCCATGGAGGGGGTCGTTAAAGAATTCCTGCTCGAAAGCTACGAGAATCTCGACCGATTGGACAGAGACTTTGTCGACCTGGAGAAGAACCCATCCAAAGAGACCTTCGGCAGTATATTTCGCGTCATTCATACCATCAAAGGAACCTGCGGATTCCTTAGTTTTTCCAAGCTTCAATCGGTGACTCACGCGGGTGAGGGGTTGCTCGCCCTTTTGCGCGCGGGTCGAATGCAGCTCAATCCGCAAATTACGGACTCGCTGCTGGCCATGGTTCAAGCCGTACGCGAGCTACTGGCCGACATCGAACATACAGGCAAGGAGGGTTCTCGTGACTATTCCTCCCTGATCGACACCTTAAGCAACTTGCAGAAAGGCGATCCAAGCCTCGATCTCCAGCCCGCCCCCGTGCCTCTCGGCGAAATTCTCGTTGCGCAAGGACGCGTGCGGTCTGAGGACCTGGATCGAGCCCTAAAACTGCAGGCGAGCGGGGATCAAAGGCGCGTCGGAGAAATTCTTGTCGCTCAAGGTGTTGTGACGGAGGCGGAGATCCTTGAGGCGTTACAAGCCCAGCGGGAGTTGAAGAAGGCGGCACTCGACAGCAGCGTTCGCGTCGACCTCGGCTTGCTCGATGAGCTCGTCAATCTTGTCGGGGAGTTGGTCTTGTGCCGCAACCGAATCCTGCGCTTCGCCATGACCCAGGAAGATCCAGATTTCTTGCTGGTTTCCCAGCAACTCAATTTGGTTATTGGAGAATTGCAGGAAGGGGTCATGAAGACCCGGTTGCAGCCGATCGGCGGGGTCTGGAACAAGTTCCCTAGATTTGTGCGTGAAGTTGCAGCGTCTTGTGGCAAGCAGGTCAGGATTGAAATGGCTGGCGAGGGAACCAAGCTGGACCGCACCGTCATCGAAGCCATCAGGGACCCCATCACGCATATCGTTCGCAACTCCGTCGATCACGGTATCGAAAGCCCTGAGGTGCGGCTCGCGGCGGGGAAGTCCGCCGAAGGGCGTTTGGTCATGCGAGCCTATCACGAGG
>JBFJNS010000123.1:0-7913 GCA_041618055.1 Binatia bacterium | reverse complement strand
GGCGGCCATGGTGTGAGGAATCAACAATGTCCGCCATATCATTCCGGATAGCGCCAGGGGAGCGATTTGACCGATCACGACGCGGATTGCGAACAGCGTAAAATGGTCCCGCCAGGTTTTATCAATCGCCGTAAGTGTCTCGGGGGCCCCAGTGAGATAAAGGACAGGGACGGACAAGATGAGAAAGGCGGTTTGGAAAATGAGGGCGATCACAAAGAATTTGTAGATACGCACGAAGGGGTCGAGGTTTTGTCCGGTATCGATCAAGTACCAGTGCCCGATGAGCATCCCGACCGTTACACTTCCAAGGAGCAACGACGATAAAACGAAGGCGATAGGGTAGAGCAGTGTTTCCATGGAAAAAAACGGCGCAAGATAAAAAGCGTGGGCGCTCAGCACTAAACCGGCGAGCCCCGTCAGTATAGAAGCTGCAAAACTCTTTGCTCTGAACGTTTGGTGCTCGCCCCAGAGCGAAATGATATAGCCGGCCAGCGATGCGACAAATAAGAGTTGCAACAGGCCTTCGATTATCGTTGCGTATTGCATCTCTTTGGAGAGAATCTCCCAATAGAGATGAGCCTTGCCCCACGCACCCATGATGGCGACAACCAAGAGGACCCCGCCTGTAGACTTGTAGAAGGCCCTGTCGAGCTCGTGGAACGGCGTCGCCGCAAGGGCGAACATGCCACCGAGTGCGAGCTGATGGAAGAATAGCAAAAAGCTGCTGGAAAACCCCTGCATCTTAGCTTGACGGCGGCTTCTCCGCCACGTGTAGGGCGACAGCTCCCCCCAAGAACCGGCGGCATAAGATCCGATCAAACCCGCACCTTCGGATCATTTCCGTAATTGCCTCGGGAGGATCAAATTTTCGAACCGTATCGGACAAATACTGATAGGCGCTGCGGTCGCGCGCCAGCAGTCCGCCGATCCAGGGCATCACGCGATGGAAATAGACATTGTAGAACGAGGAGAACAACCCTTGCGGAGGAGGAAACATATCGAGGGATACCAATTTTCCGCCGGGCTTTAATACTCGAAAGGCTTGTTCAAAAAACAATCGAAGATCTGAGATGTTTCTCAGAACGAAAGCCGTCATGACGCCGTCGAATGAGCCGTCCCTAAACGGAGGCGCGAGCGCACTACCCTGAATGAAATGAATCTTGTCGCTATTCAAGGTGCGCTCTCCTTTGCGCCGAGCCAGGCTGAGCATACGGAAGGAAAAATCCAAACCGAGAACCTTACCGTCCTCCTTTAGGAACTCTGCTGCCGCGAACGTCAGGTCCCCGGTGCCCGTACCGAGATCCAGGAGAACTTCATGGCCGTCTCTTAAAAGAGGCTCGATGGCTTTGCGCCTCCACCGCCTATCTAAACGAAAGCTGATCACCCGGTTCAAGAGATCGTAGCGCCCGGCAATACGGTCGAACATGTTCTGCACCAAGGGATCACGGGGGCTGCCGGGATGTGACATCAGAGCTTTCTGCGGTGCTGCGGGGCGAGGGGCAGACGCTGGAACTGGCTGCAACGCTTAGAACTAGAAGTCTCGGTCGATGATCAACTGAACCAATGTTTTCAATCCATTGCGGTAAAGCGACGGCGGCAACTTCTTGATTGATCGTAAGGCCTGCTCGGCATATCGTTTGGAAATTGACTTTGCCTCTTCAATGATGGAGTCGTTTTTCAGAGCACGGAGCGCGTCGGTAATTTGTGCTTCCGTTGGCTGGGAGCACTCAAAAACAGCGCAGACGGGACTCTGCTTTTTCTGAAGGGCTAATATGATCGGCAAAGAGGGATTACCGTCGCGCAGATCCATCCCCGTGGGTTTCCCGAGCAGTTGGATATGGCCGACGATGTCCAGAATATCGTCGACCATCTGAAAGGCAATGCCCATATTGAGTCCATAGCGGTTGGCTTCCTCGACCATGATCGAGTTAGCTCCCGCCAGGTAGGCTCCAACCTTGGCTCCGGTTTGGAAAAGCGAGGCAGTCTTGCGCCTGACAATCTCCAGATAATCGTCAAGGGTAACCGAGCGATTCCGGTTGAAATGCCCCTGCAGCATCTCTCCCTCGGTCAGGAGCGCGCAGGAATCCGCAGTCCACTCGACCACGGTTTCGTCAAATTTACCCGCGAACTCGAAGGCTTTGATGAAGAGAAAATCACCGGCGACGAGCGTGGATTTTAGCCCGTACTTCCTGTAAGCGGATTTCTTGCCACGCCGGGTTTCAGCGCCATCGATGATATCGTCATGGAGGAGGGTGGCCGTATGAATAAGTTCGATGGCAGTGGCCATATCGACGATCTCTCGAATTTTTTTTCCCCCAAAGGTCATGAAAGCGAGCAGGGCTACGGCGGGGCGAACTCGCTTACCTCCCCCATGAATTAAATGAGCGGCAATGTTCGTCAAGGCCTGTTCTCGGGAGCGGATTGCGCGAGCGAGGTTTTGCTCCACCATGTCGAGCTCTTTACCGACCAGGTTAAAGGGGTCCTTCGCTCCCTTAAGCGCTGGAATTCTGTGCTCAATCTCAGCGGAGAAAACCGAAGGTGACTCGATGGATTTGCTTTTTGGTTCTTGAATCAGAAAAACTCCCTGGGCTGGATGCGAGAGATAGATCGGAAAATGGCACAGATCAACAGTCAGGTCAAGCAGTTGACGGGTGAAGTGGCTATCTGCCTTTTGAATAAAATCCCAAGACGCCGCTCTTTTAGATGCCTGAGTGAAAAGCGATGGCTTGGACGGCGAGCGTTCTCAACTTTGTGCATCAAAAATACGGCTGCCGAATAGCAAGAGCCTTGTGGTTAAACCTCACCCCGCGACTCCGAGATCGTGCGGAAAAAAGCCGCGAACGTTAGAGAAACCCGTGCAGGTGTGATAAATGACTTGTATTTGGTGCGAAAGGGGGGAATCGAACCCCCACGGGTGTTACCCCACAGGATCCTGAATCCTGCGCGTCTACCAATTCCGCCACTTTCGCTCCGCGCATCCAACCCTGCGGCCGTCATCACTATCTAACGTGTGGTCACAGAGTTGTCAAGATAACGGGCAAATCAACAGTAGATCGAAGAGTCATGAGCAGGATTCTAGTTGTGGAGCCGCGAAGGATGTTGCAACAGGCGATTGCCCTGAGCCTGATTCCGGACCATGAGGTCCAATTGCGCGATGCCATCCCGTCTATTGAGGGTTCATGGAGGAAAGAATGGGACGCAGTCGTTATCGACGCCGGGACTTTAAGAGAAGCGAGCGCTTTGAGCGGCGAAATGCTTCGGACCTTGGAGAGCGCCCGCATTCCCATCGTATGGATCGAAAATAGCGATGCAGCGCATGCGCCAGCGTGCGAACAGCTCGTAGTCATTAAGGAACCCCTCGATAAACAAGCGTTGCTCTCCGCGTTGGCTCAGTGTGTAAAGACAGCAACGGCCACAACGGACCGAAGCGCATCAATAAAGCGGGAACAAACTCAGGGCACATCCGAGATCCCGCCGCAGGAGAACAAAACCGGGGCGGCGATGAGTCAAACCGATCCGGAGTTTATCGAACTTGTGGATGTAGTGGACGTTGGGGCGGGAGAGAAAAGCGACTAACAGGCCACGCGAAAGAAAAAACAGTCCTATGGAGTTAGCAAAAGCCTATTCTCACAAAGATGTTGAAGGCAAGTGGTATTCCCGCTGGGTCGACTCGGGTTTATTTGAGCCTGGGAATGGGACAGGGCCTTACTTTTCGATGGTTATCCCGCCACCGAATGTGACGGGATCGCTGCACATGGGGCACGCGCTGAACAACACGCTACAAGATATTCTCTGCCGCTATAAGAGAATGGACGGTTACCGCGTTCTCTGGGTTCCGGGTACGGATCATGCTGGGATCGCTACGCAAAACGTCGTTGAGCGGCGTCTGGCAAACGAGGGGTTGACCCGCGCCCAAGTCGGGAGGCATGCCTTCATCGACAAAGTCTGGGCATGGAAGGGGGAGGCGGGCAACACCATCTTGCGTCAACTGAAAGCGCTGGGTGTGTCTTGTGATTGGCGCCACGAGCGGTTCACGATGGACGAGGGACTTTCCCTCGCGGTGCGCGAAGCCTTTGTCCGACTTTGGGAAGACGGGCTGCTGTACCGCGCGCAGCGGCTCATCAACTGGTGCCCTCGCTGCAGGACCGCATTGGCGGATATCGAAGTGGTCCACGAAGAAACGGACGGTAGCCTGTGGTATATCCGCTACCCCGTTGCCGACGATCCATCACAGGCCGTCGTTGTCGCGACAACCCGTCCTGAAACCATGCTCGGCGACACGGCCGTGGCGGTTCATCCCGAAGACCCGCGGTACCTTTCCTTCATGGGCAAACGGATTCGTTTGCCGATCACCGACCGCGTTGTCCCTCTGATCTTCGATTCCTTCGTCGATCGGGAGTTCGGAACCGGGGCCCTTAAGATTACGCCCGGACACGATTTCAACGATTTTGACATTGGTGAGCGCTTTGGATTGGAAAAGATCAGTATTTTCGACGCCGAGGCGCGCGTGGATGCGGCGTCTTTCCTGTCGCGGGGGGAAAAAGGGGATTGGGTCGAGCGCTACCGTGGCAAAGATCGCATCGACGCCAGGAAGCATGTTGTTGCCGAGTTGAAGGAGAAGGGTTTTCTGGAAAAGATCGAACCTCATCGACTCGCCGTGGGGCATTGCTACCGCTGCCAGACCGTGATCGAGCCTTATCTGACGCCTCAATGGTTTGTGAATATCAAGCCCCTGGCCGGACCCGCGATTGAGGTGGTTCGCGAAGGAAAGATTCGGATGATCCCCGAGGGGTGGGCCAATTCTTACTTTGCGTGGATGGAAAACATCAAAGACTGGTGTATTTCGCGGCAAATCTGGTGGGGTCATCAGATCCCGGCATGGTACTGCCGGCGCTGCGATGCGGGCAATATAGTCGAGTCTCGGAACGGCGAATATATACTGACCAAGGATGCGAGTCCGTTGGTCGGGCGGCAAATGCCGGCGGGCTGCCCGAAGTGCGGCGCAGGCGATTTGGTTCAAGATCCTGACGTTCTTGATACCTGGTTTTCATCGGGGCTTTGGCCATTCTCCACTTTAGGCTGGCCGGAGAGGACCGAGGATCTCAAGACATTTTACCCGACCTCCACGCTGGTGACCGGATTTGATATCCTTTTTTTCTGGGTTGCGCGAATGATCATGATGGGATTGAAGTTCATGGACGAAGTCCCTTTTCGCGACGTCTATATCCACGCCCTGGTTCGGGATGAAGAGGGGCAGAAGATGTCGAAGTCCAAGGGCAATGTCATCGATCCCTTGGACGTGATGCACACATATGGGACCGACGCCTTCCGTTTTACCTTGGCCGCCATGGTCGCCATGGGGCGAGATATCAGATTGGCGGAAGAGCGTATCGCGGGTTATCAGAATTTCGTCAACAAGCTGTGGAACGCGTCCAGATTCGTCTTGATGAACGTGCCAGCGAGCGAGCGTGCCGAGCGAACGGCCGAAGCCGCCTTAGCGCGCAGTGATTTGGGTCTTGCCGACCGCTGGATCCGCTCCCGCCTTGCCACCGCCATCGTCGAAGCGCGCAGGGCGATTGATGCGTACCGCTTCAATGACTATGCCGGCATCCTCTACCAATTCACATGGCACGAGTTCTGCGACTGGTATATCGAAATGAGCAAGCTGAGTCTCAACGGCACGCTGGACGGTGATGTTCGCCGAAGCCGACGTTTTTTGCTCGAGCTGCTGGAGCAGATATTGTTGCTTCTCCACCCGCTTATGCCTTTCGTAACCGAGGAGATTTGGCAGGTGCTGGGTAAAGATAGAAAAACGATCGTGACCCAAAAGTACCCCAGCTTCGAGCCGGCTTGGAGGGATGAGGAAGCCGAGAGGAAAATGGAATTCGTGATGAGCATCATTCGAGCCGTCAGGAATCTGCGCGCGGAAATGAATTGTCCGCCGGGGAAAGAAGTCAGAGTTGTTTTTTTCGGGACGGATTCCGAACTCGCCTTGCTGCGCGATTGCGAGCCCTATGCGCGATTTTTGGCCCGGGTCGGGGCAGCCGACTATTTGCAATCCGGCGATCGGCCCAAGGGGGCCGCAACCGCGGTCGTCGGATCGACGGAGATCTACCTGCCGTTTGCTGACATGGTTAACCTCGAGGAGGAGCAAGCGCGCTTGGCAAAGGAGCTGGGCAAAGCAGAAGAAGAGTTGTCGCGGATCAAGAGGAAGCTGGCCAATGGCGACTTTCTAAGCAAAGCCAAACCGGAAATCATTCACAAAGAGCGAGAGAGGGCGACACTTTGCGACGAGAAAATAAGGACGCTCAACCTCAGCCTGGAGCGAATTCGTGATGTTTTGGCGGGAAGGAGCTAAGAGTCATGGATATCCTAGTCAGTCCCCAGATCGAGCGATTGATTCGCGATGCGTTAGATGAGGATATTGGCGCAGGGGATTTGGCCACGATGGCCACTATCTCGGCGGATTCCCAAGGCAAAGGGCTGTTTCGGGCAAAGAAAGACGGCGTGGTGGCAGGGCTAGTTCTATTGGATCGAATTTTCTACTTTGTCGACCCGAAGGTGAAGATTCGATTGCTGACGAAGGATGGCAGCCCGGTGAAGGAAGGAACCGTTGTCGCAGAGGCTGAAGGTCCGGTGCGCGCGCTGCTGCTGGCCGAGCGAACGGCGCTGAACTTTCTGCAACGCTTGTCCGGAACGGCGACATTGACGCGCAAGTACGTTGATGCCGTGCAAGATTTCCCCTGTAAGGTGCTCGATACGCGGAAGACCACGCCAGGACTGCGCACGCTGGAGAAGTACGCGGTTCGCATGGGAGGGGGAACCAATCACCGCATCGGCCTGTACGACGCCGCTCTGGTCAAAGACAATCATATTGAGGCGACCGGCTCAATTGCCGACGCGGTCAAGGCGGTGAGACGTCATGCTCCCTTTATGGCAAAGGTTGAGGTTGAAGCCGGAAATCTGAAGCAGGTCCAGGAAGCGATCGATGCGGGGGCGGACGTTATTATGCTCGACAACATGCCGATCCCCGAGATGGCGGAAGCCGTGCGCTTGGTCAACAAGCGTGCGTGGGTCGAAGCTTCGGGCGGAATCACGCTGAACACAGTAAGACGAGTCGCTGAGACCGGTGTCGATTTCATCTCATCGGGCGCACTGACGCATTCGGCGCCGGTGGTTGACTTCAATATGAAGATTACGATCAGCGGCCGCCAATGACATGGGCGTGAAGGATCTGACGGCACCGGTCACGATGGCAAGTGAGTTCGATCGCATCCCGGACGACTTGGCGGCCAAGCGCCTGGGAAGGAAAATTCATTACTTCGCGGAAATTGACTCGACGAACACCCACGCGCGCCGACTTGCCGAGCAAGGGGCTCCCGAGGGTGAGGTGGTGGTGGCGGAGACGCAGACCGAGGGGCGGGGTCGTCTAGGGAGGCGATGGGTGTCGCCCCCTCGCGCCAATCTGTATTTTTCGATCATTCTTCGCCCGCAGATGCCGCCGGTTGACGTCCCGCAAATCACATTGATGGCTGCAGTGGCGCTGGTTGAAACGATCAGATCTGTTGTGCAGGTGCCTGCCACGATCAAGTGGCCCAATGATATTTTGGTAAAGGGCAAAAAACTGGCGGGCATCTTGACGGAATTGTCGCTTTCCGGCGAACGCGTCGAGTTCGTGCTTCTCGGAATCGGGTTGAATGTCAATTTTTCCCCGGTCATGATGCCTCCCGACCTCAGGGCGCGTGCGACTTCGATTTTGGACTGGACGAAGAAAGAAGTGAGTCGTGCTCACGTCCTGCGGCGATTGATTCAAGACCTAGACAGATGTTATGGAGAATTAGAGGACCACGGGTTCGGTGTTTTGGCGCCTCGTTGGGAGGCTTACTTTGGCCTCAGGGGCGTGCGGGTGCGAG
>JBFJNS010000122.1:0-7958 GCA_041618055.1 Binatia bacterium | reverse complement strand
GGGGTAACAGGGATCGTCTGCGATCTTGTCATAGTTCGGATTGATCAAGAAGATCTTGCCCGTATAGTGAGCGCTCTTTAGATTGCGATAAATACCCATCGGCCAGCGCCCTTTTGGCGAGGCGCCGACGATGGCCACGGAACGGGCGCGGAGTAGATTTACAGCGGGTTTAGCAGTGAATTTGGCGTGCGCTGTCGTGCTCATCTGGGCTCCTAATTTCGAAAAATTCCTCGCTGTCTACAAGACTGTCATGGCCTGAGAAGCTTCAGGGGAAAACGTGCCAGCGGTTCGAAGGCAGGTCTATGGCGGCTTTCTGACCGACGTCAAGCTCTGAGTCTCCGGCGAGTTTCGCCAAAAGCGTCACGCCGTTACTCTCCACTTCAAACAAAGCGGAATCTCCGAGATAGTTCTTACTCGTTATTTTGCCGTGGTAGGGTGATGAATTCTGCGTCAAAGGCTGCACGTCCACATGCTCCGGCCTGATCGCCAGCGTGACCTTCGCCCCGACCGAGACTCCGCTGGGCACGGCCGCTTGCATTTTCCCCCAAGGAGATTCGATTTCGTTCGCGCCCGCCACTTTTCCGGGTACGAAATTCATCTCGCCGACGAATTGAGCGACGAATAGATTCACCGGCCGGGCATAGACGTCGTTCGGGGGTGCGATCTGGAGCATTTCCCCCATGTTCATGACACAGACCTTGTCGCCCAAACTCAGGGCCTCCGCTTGGTCGTGCGTTACATAAAGGGTTGTGACTCCGATGGCCTTGGTGATTTTTCTGAGCTCCACGCGCATCTGTTCCCGCAGACGCGCATCCAGGTTACTAAGCGGTTCGTCCATGAGCAGAATCTTAGGCTCCGTGACCATCGCCCTGGCCATGGCGACGCGCTGTTGTTGGCCGCCACTGAGATCCGTTGCCGGGCGGCTTTCAAGCCCGTCCAATTTGACCTGTCGAAGGGCATTGCGTACCTTCTCTGCAACCTGTGATCTTGCGAATCTTTTCTGCCCCTGGGTAAGGGGAAACGCCACATTTTGAAAAACGTTCATGTGCGGCCATATCGCGTAAGACTGAAAGACCATGCCGATGTCCCGCCGTTCAGTGGGCACATAGACTCTTTTGCTTGCCGAATTGACTAGACGGTCGGCGATCTCGATCTCGCCGGCGTCGGGACGCTCCAGACCCGCCACGCACCGAAGCGTGGTGGTCTTGCCGCAACCGCTGGGACCCAAAAGGACGCAAAACTCACCCTCGCCAACCTCGAGGTCGATGCTCTTTAACGCATCGACCCTCCCCTGCTGAGAACGAAAAGACTTCTGCAGCCCTCTGATACTAATCATCTTTTCCGGCTAACGTTAGGAATTTCGTATTCCGTAATGCAATTGGAAACCCTTGCCCACGCTAGATTTGCGTGGAATCCCTCGCCTATTTTCAGTCGACACCTGCTTTTGTTGTTGCTATTTGACATCTAAAAACCGCCATTGCCAACTGCCGCGCCTGCGCCCTATGATGCCGATCCGATCTCGCCAATGCGCGAGAGAGCTAAGCGCACAACCCCCACGACAAGCGCAGCAAAAATAATTAAAATCACTCCCAAGGCCGATACCTGGGGCACCCAACCGCTGCCCCAAAATTGCCATACAACGGTCGAGATCACAACGTTGTGGCGGGTATAGAGCGTCAGCGCCATCGTGACCTCTCGATACGAAAGCATACCGATCCATATCCAACTATTGAGAACACCGGCGGCAATCAAAGGCAGCACAATGCGTCCGAGCACGCGCGGCGCGGAGGCGCCCGCGACTCGCCCCGCCTCTTCCAGCTCGCGATGCACCTGGATCATGACGCTATTGGTCGTTCGCGTGCCATAAGCAATCCAATTAATGGTATGAGCGACGACGATAATAAAGACCGTGCCGTACAAGGGAAAAATATCTCGGTAGGCAAGCCCCAGATACGCGAGCCCAACAGCCATCAGTATCCCCGGTACGGCATGAGGGATAAACGCCAGGGTATCCAAGGACCCCCGGAATGATACTTGTGTTCTTATCACCACCCACGACACGAGCACGCTCAAAATCATCGTCAACGTGGGTACAGCGAACATGAGGATCAGAGTGTTGATAAATGGTCGCGCACCTACGTGCATGGGGATTTCTCTGTAGTGCTGAAGGGTCAACGAAGACAGTGCTGCCGAGGAGGGAAGCTGGAAGTACGGCACTATGGATGCCCACAGTAAGACCAGAAACGGGATGAATACTTCAATGGCGAGGTAAAAAAAGACAAACGCCAACGCGACCCATTTCCAGCGCCCGAGTGCGATTTCGCGAGGCCGATAACCACGCCCCGTAATGACCGTGTATTTTTTCCCTTGCTTCACCAGCCGCACGTAGAGAAACGCCAACGTCAAGCCGAGAACGAGCATGATAGCGCCATATGCCCCTGCGATTCCGTAGTTCGGCAATCCGGTGGCGGGTGTTGTTGCGCTGTATATCAGCGAGCTCAGCACAAGAATACGCGCCGGCATGCCTATGATTGCCGGCACTTCGAAGACCGCGATGGCCGTCATGAAAAGATAGACCATGACGGCAGCGATGGCGGGGAGCGTGATCGGGATATTGATCTTTAAAAACGTCCTGAGTTTGCCGACGCCCGACGTGTACGCCGCTTCCTCTAGCGAGGGGTCCATGGAACGATAAGCCGCCGCCAGCATAAAAAACGCCCCTGGCACGAAGGACACGCCTTGAACAAAAGCCATCCCGGTCAGGCTGTATAAATTGAATGGAGGGCTGCTCAGATCAAATAGCTGTTTGAGCCACTGGTTCAGGAGACCTATACGGGGGCTTAGTAGCAGGATCCAAGCGATGGTGCGTAGAAACACTGGAATCAATATGCCGATGGTGAGCAGCACATAGATCGTTTTCTTAAGTGGGATGTCCGTGCGCATTAGAATCCAGACCATGGGCACTGCAAAAAGCAAAGTCACGGTAACGGTGGCTACAGCGAAGAACAGGGTATTGAGCAAAATCTCATAGGTGCCAGGATCGAAGTAAACTTCGACAAAATTCTCCAGAGTCAGCGGCACTTCTTCGCCGGGAAAGCCGGTGCGTAGGCTCATCAGGACAACCATACCCACCGGCGCCCCGACCAATAAGAGCAATAGCCCGGTCAATCCCGCAGCGAACAGCCCCGTCCCTCCCTGCCTAAGGCGGCTCAGTCCCTCCCAGGCAACCAGAGGGATGCTTCGGCGGGCTTCTAACTCCACGGGCGACTCCCGAATACCATTTGAAAAGCCGCGCTAACGATTAAAGCCCAAGATCTTGCCGTACTGGCGCGCCAGTTTGTCAACCATCTTGGCCTGACTCTGCTTCATGTAAACGACCTGCTTGCCTTGCGCAAATTCATAGGCGTCAGTACCAGGCACATGGGCCGATGAATGGCCCGTATACTTTTTCCAAATAGGCTGGACCTCCGGCGAACCCATGAATGCGACGAACAAACGAGCGACATTCGGGTGAGGTGCGCCTTTGAGCACGCCGACATGGTACTCTGGTGATATGACTGGCTGGATGGTTTCTGCGAAAGCCAGCGGCGCGCCGGACTCCCTGGCCTTATGAAGTTGACTATCCTGCAAGGTCGCCGAGATCAGCACCTCGCCTAAGATGAGTCGTTGCGCCATTTCTCCCGCTCGGCTCAAAATAGGTTTTTGGTCAGAAAGTTTCTTTACGAAAGCCGTCGTTTTTTCTTCGCCCCAAGCGCCCGCCGCCAATCGCCCCCAATGATGGGTGGAATTGATGACGCCGAGTTTGCCCTCCCATTTCGGATCGAGCAAATCTTCCCAATTTTTTGGCACGTCCTTGGCGGGGAGAATCTTGCTATTAAAAGTGGGAAGACAAAACTGATTAGCGACGGATACTGTTCCATTATCGTACTCGATGCGGTTTTTGGCCACGCCGAGAGTTGTGTAATCAAAGGTATCATGAAGCTTTCGAAGCCAGATAGAACCGTGATGGGCATCCGTTACGACCATGATATCCCATTCCGGAGGTTGGCCCGAGGCGGCGAGCCCGATAAGTTTTCCCGTATCTCGAGTCATATTTCCTGATGGATTAAACTGCAGCTTGATGTTGAGGCCGTACTTCTTGTTGAATGCATCATTCAAAGCTTTGGCGCCTTCCGGGCCAAGCGTGGAGGGACCATAGAATTCTATCACACCCTCTTTTTTCGCCCCGGCGATCAAATCCTCGAGAGGCCCGGCCTGGACCGACTGAGTCCAGCCAAAGGCCAACACCAGTGCGAGCACAGAGATGCCGATGCTTCTAAAGATCTTCATCATTAACCTCCTTATTTTGTCTTTGCATGGGCGCCACTTTCTACTACTTGTGTGGCAATCCCAGCCCTAGCTTTCTTTATCTGCCCTTGTTAAGTCAAGCGACCCCGCTATGGACTTATGCTGTGGCGGGTAAAACCTCTCCTGTAGAACCAACCCCGGCAAGCGGTATTCTTTTGCCTGCGCGGACACTCGCTGAAGGTCGCGCGCTTGCAACTCACTGGATGCTTGGACCTGTATATTCCAGGATGTAAAGCCCGCCTTTGATGCGGTCGGTCACATAGATCAAACCGTCCGTATCAACGTACAAGTCGTTGAACATGGAAGCTTTTTGCCCCTCCGGAGGCGGAGGAATAAAAAAGCCCACTTCTTCGGGACGGTATTGATTTCTAATGTCAAAGATCCGCAGACCGGCGTTGTAATAGGTGACGAAGATAATGTTTTCGCTACGGAAGGAACCGGGACGATTTTCGTGCACGTTGTGGGGACCGAATCGGAGCCCACGTTGACAAAAGTCACCCTGAGGCACCGGGCATGTGCTGATGATCACGGGATTTCGTTCTTCCCGGATATCGATCAGCCAAACCCGCTTTTCACCTTCCTGGCAGTCGTACTTCACCGACTCGTCAACGGCTACAACCAGTTTTCTTCCCGGAAGCGGTAGCGTCGTGTGGGCATATCCCCCATATGGCGGGCTCCAGTCGATGCGGCTAATCGTTTTAGGATGGCTGATATCCGAGATATCGACAATGGCCATCCCGGCGTCCACCAGTGCGACATACGAGCGGTCGCCGTGAGGGATCGCCCCGTGAACGTGAAAATGCTCGCCGGGAAACGGCATCCAATCCGGCGGCGTTTCCTCCCCCTCTTTCGTCCCCGGAATCCACCACAAGCCTGCCTGTTCGGGATTCGACGGATCGGAAATATCAGCGATGAGGTAAGCGCGCTCTTTGATGCCGGGCACCATCGCGCCAACGTGGGCGTACTTCCCGTCCGTGAACCACATTCGGTGAACACCCTTGCCGGGAATGCGCATGTAACCGATTTCGCGCGGTTCGGTCGGCTCTGCAATGCTGTAGATACGGATGCCAGCCTCATTGGTAACCGAATCCGGCAAACTTTTGTTAAAGTAGGGCCGTTCTTGATTCTGGATCAAGATGTCCCCGGCGATTTGCACCTTGTGCGCATGCGTGTTGGGCGGATGCGGGATTTGTTTGACCACTCTTGGATCCGCTGGGTCCGCGGCGTCGACGATGGTCAACGCCATCGCTGAGGTGCCCAGATGGGCGATGTAGACGTAGCGCCCCTTTTTAAGCAGCTGCATGCCGTCACCATGCCCGTTGAGATCGTGATGGCCCACCAACCGAACATTCCAACTTTCGCTTTGAGCTTGGATATTCGCGCTTTGTGTCGACACTTTGGCTGACTCCCTTGTGAACCGCGGTTGTCGGGCGGATGGATCCGGCCCAGGCGTTATCTTTTATGTTGTTGAAGATCCGATGTCAAATGTTTAGAGTCGGTGTTAAACAAAGACAATGAAAATCGGCGGGAGGTAATCCATGGCCACACTCGTGACTGTCATCGGCATCACCCACAATCCCTTCATGCCGCGGCTCTTCCAGCAAGCCCAACAACCTCCTGGAGCAGCCAGGATCAAAGAACGAATCGCGATGATGCGCCAAAAGCTCGCTGACGCCAAACCGGACGCGCTGGTAACCATCGGGAATGACCACTTGCATCAGTTTTTTATGGATAACATGCCGCCGTTTTTGATCGGCAAGATGGATGACTACGACGGCACCTTCTACGATGAAATGCGCGAATTTGGTCTGCCCACTTGCAGGATTCCCGGCGACCCCAATCTTTCCGATCATATTCTCGAACGCTGCATCGACGAAGGTGTGGACTTCTCTTACTCCAACGAATTGACCATTGACCACTCCATTATTGTGCCCATGATGTTTGTGCGGCCGGAAATGGATATCCCCATCGTACCGATACTCACGAACTGCATTGCGCCACCGCTGCCACGACCGAAGCGCTTTTATGAAGTCGGCCTGGCTATTCGCCACGCCCTCGACGCCCTGGCTGGCAACAAGAGAATCGCGGTTCTTGTCAGCGGCCACCTGTCGCTCGAGGTGGGCGGACCGAAACAGTTTGAGCGGCGCTTGATGGACCCGGAGTTCGACGCCGCTGCCGTAGGCTGGATACAGCGGGGCGACATACACGCCGCGTCGCAACAGTGTACTCGAGAAAAAATGCTTAAAGCGGGGAATATGACCACCGGTTACTTGAATTTTTTGATGATGATGGGTGTTGCCAAGGCAACTCAGCCCGCGTTTGCGGAGGGTCTGGATGCGGGGTTTCCGGCGATTCCGTTTTTTAGTTGGGACGCACAAGGTTAGAAGGTTTAGTTTTTTTAGTTGGATGCATCGAAGTCAGGCCTGAAAGGAACACAGATAATGCTTATGGATTGGAAGATTCTGTCTACGGTATTCACTGCGGTCTTTATCGCCGAGTTGGGAGACAAGACGCAGCTCGCAACCATGTTGTTCGCTTCGGACAAGGAAATCAGCAAGCTAACGGTTTTTGCCGGAGCGTCGCTGGCATTGATAGCCACTTCCGCCATTGGCGTTGTGGCTGGCTCGGCCGTGTCCCATTATGTCAGCGAAAAGCATCTGCATTATTTGGCGGGCATCGGGTTTGTCGCCATCGGTCTTTGGACATTATTCAAAGCTTAGCGATGGAGGGGTCATGAGCAAGTACGTCATGAACAAGTTCATCCGCCACGTGAACATGAACGAATCAGCGGAATTAGCGTACAGAAAAAATCCCGCTGACTACGTCCGAGAATGGGAATCGGCTGAGAAACTAAAGCTCACAGCCGAGGAGCGGGATGCGCTCGCGGCCAAAGATTACGGTAAACTGTACGCTTTGGGCGCTCATCCCTTCACTCTGTGGAGTTTTACCGAAGCCGTCTGGGCACATGAAATCCCGCGGGAACAGCTCGTGAAAGACTACAAGGAAAAAACCGCCAAGGTCGGTTATCCCGACTTCAAAACATGAAAGAGGGTTACGCTCGTGGGCCGTTCACGTTCGTAACTTAAAGATCCTGCGGGCCACGGCTCGATGAGCAAGGCTCACAGATCAAACCGACTGCCATCCCCGCGCAGTCGCGTGATGATATCATTCCCTAGGTCTCGCCTCGGCTCCGGTCCGAGGATCGCAGCGTCCTCTCTCTGCTTTAGCGGCCAGGGCCGAAAAAATACGGTTGCATCTCACAGCCAATTCGAGTATCGTCCGCAGGTCCGTTGGTTTCTCGTATGTTCGCCCGAACGGTCATTTTTGCGCTCAGTTTGGCAGTTGGCGGAACTTACGGTTGCTCGCGTTCGCTAATCGCACCAGAACGCGGCAAAAAAACCGATGCCGCTGCGGCCCCCGCGCACGAGATTCGGCCTGCGACATCTCGCTTGGGGCCCGCGCAACAAATTGAGCCTGCGATATCTCCCCCTGAGCCTGCGCCGGTTTACAGCCCGTCTTTCGAGGCGCAAATTGAGCGTCAAGACCTTCAGAAAGAAGATCTTACTGCGCCCCTGACTGAACCGCCCGTACAAGCGCTCCAAGACCGGGAG
>JBFJNS010000121.1:0-8016 GCA_041618055.1 Binatia bacterium | reverse complement strand
TTGGTAGATCTCTCCTCAATGCCGAACCGATCAATTCAAGCTCGAATTTGGTTCTCCGCGGTTTGACGACGCCGAGGACTGCAAGCGGCCTTTCACCGTAGTGACGGGGATGGATGTCAAAGTTGCCGCCGCTGACGACGACCCCATCGAGCCAGGGCAAGAGCCTATCGATATTGGAGCGCGAAGCGCCGAGGGAGAGAATCACGGGCACCCCGCCGGCGCCTTCGATGGCAGTGCAGTAGTGTTGCTGGAGTTCCAGTCTGAGGTGCCGTTTGTTTTGCGCTGCCTTTGAATGATTGCCGGACATTTCCGGTGTGATGCCGATGAGGGGCGCGGAACTTCGGAGGGGTCGGGTCATTTCTGTTGGTCGTATAAGCGCTTGTAGATCCGGTGGTTGCGCATTACCAATTTCACGTACTGGCGAGTCTCGCGATAGGGAATTCGCTCCACGAACTCCTCGATATCGTCGGTTTCCATCCTCTGCTCCCAACGGTCCACGGCGGCTTCTCCGGCGTTGTAGGCGGCTATCGCCTTGAACCAGTTATTCGAGTAGCGCTGCAGGAGGTCCTTGAGGTATTGAGTTCCCAAGGTCAGGTTCAAGTCCGGATCGAACAGGCTCTCGTTTGAGGGGACGGCAATGCCGATTTGTCTCCCGACCCGGCTCGCGGTGGCGGGGAGCAGCTGCATGAGACCGAGGGCTGCTGCCGACGACCTCGCGCGCGCGTCAAAGAGGCTTTCCTGCCGAATCAACGCGAGAATCAGATAAGGATCGATGCCCCGCTCCCGGCCTTTTTCGCGAATTGCGTCCCAATAGGCTAAAGGAAAGCGATGCAGATTTCGCTCGGCGGATGCGTCTGGCAACTGATAGGCAAGTCTGACGGAATGCGTATAGGCTTGATTCCTCGCGTATTCGCGCACAAGAAGCAGTTGGATGTCCTGCGACCGGCCCTTGCGCTGAATCTCATCTAACTCGTTTACCGCGAGTAGGCGCAACTTAAGTTCTGCCAGCTCTCGCGCCCGGGTGAGATGAAAAGCCGCTTCTGAGGGGGGCGGTGGCTCGGAGCTTTCGCCCCTCGGTGGAGCCTCTGGCGTGGATTCGGCGGCCGCGATGCCGGCTCTACCTAGCCCCTGAACGGCCAAAGCATGATAGTAGGACTCCGGCGCGTTGGAAAGAATCCCTTGAAAGAGTCGAATCGCCGCATCGGTTTGGCCCAGCTTTTCGGCAGTGCGGGCCTGCCAGTAGGCTGCTGCGGTTCTGTAATTTGCCTCCCAACTCTGGTTTGCAAACGCACTGAAAGTGTCATGCGCCTTCTGCCAGTCGCCGGCGCGGTAGTACAGCCACGCAAGCCGCCATGTGGCGTCGTCGGCAGTTTTACTATTGGGAAATTTTTTCGGTAAGGCGCTGTAAAGGGCGATCGCATCATCCGGCCTATTGTGCGACTCATGGATGATGGCGGCGGCAAACTGCGCATTGTCCGCCTGTGGGGCGTGGGGGTATTGATTCATGAGCCTTGTGAAATAGTCGAGCGCTTGACCATTGTCGTTTCGATTCCACAAAATTCGTCCCACTTGGTAGAGCGCATTCGAAGCCTCCGAGCTCTTGGGAAAATCTCGCGCGATCTCCTCGAGCAGGGGAATGGCTTCGTTTCGTCGGCGCACGGACAGATATAAGCTACTCAGTTTCGTCAACAACCGAAGCCGGAGCGCCGGGCCGAGATCCCGATCGAGCAATTTTTTGTAGAAGGTTTCGGCCGCCCCGAATTGCCTTTCCCGTACGAGAAGGTCGGCCTCATCCGAGATTGCCGTAGCAGTCGAGATGCCGAAGATTCGGGGGTGCCGGTCACGCAAACGAGCCACCTGCGTCCGGGCAGCCCCGGCCGCCTGCGAGAGGGGTGCAAAGCTTCTCACCTCTTGGTAGAGGGAATAAGCCTGATAGACATCCTCCTGTGCCTCCTGTGCTTGCGCCTGGAGATAGAGCGCCTCTGCTGAAAGATCACGTTTCAAATTCTGCGCGCTGCGCAACGAGCGCAGAATCTCGATCGCCGGAGGGAATCGTTGCTCGGCGATTGCGACCTTTGCCCTTTGCAGTTCCGCCGGGTAGTACCAAATACTCAAAGGAAATTCCTGTCTAATGCGGGAAAGAAGTTGTCGCGCCGCGTCCCAGTTATTCTCTTGGAAGGCTATCAAGGCCAGATAGTACAGGCTGTAGTCTTCGAGCGCGTAGCCGGCGTTCAGGGTTTTGTTAAAAAGCTCTTTTGCTTGGGAGTGCGCGCCGGCCGTGTATAGCGCGTAGGCCCGGGCGAAGTTCTCCCTATGGCCGAGTTCCTGAGATGCAGCCTCGGGCGCAAAACCCGCCAACAAAGCCGCGATGATCACCGTTCGCAGGACAGATTGCGTCGCCATGGAGTGAAAGTTTAGCGGAGGTGTCAGATGGATTCAATGATTCCTGATACTTCAGATGAGAGGACGCAGCATGCGCCAGCGAGCGGCGGGGCATCATATGTTGTTTTTTTTGCGGATCGACGTTATGGTTTTTGCATGCGGGTGGGGAACGGTCCCGCTCGCGGCGGGTGGGATTGTTTGTTGGCGGGCAGGTGACACTAGGAGGAAAAGCAGGGTGAAGATCGAGGGAAGTTACACGTTCAATGCGCCAAGGGAAAAAGTCTGGGAGGTGCTCCTTGACCCGAAAGTCATGGCTCAGTGCATTCCGGGTTGTGAGGGGCTGAATCAAATCGGGCCCGATCAGTACGAGGCCACAATGAAGGTCGGCATCGCAGCCGTCAAGGGGAGCTATAAAGGGAAGGTGACGATCAAAGACAAGCAGCCTCCCTCGCATTATGTTCTCAGCGGCGAAGGGGCAGGGGGACCGGGATTCATGCAAGGCGATGTTGCGATTGATCTCAAAGAGAACAACGGGCAGACGGTCCTGACCTATAGCACCGATGCCAAGGTCGGAGGACTGATTGCAAGCATTGGGCAGCGGATGTTGGGAGGCGTGGCTAAGATGATGGTCGACCAGTTTTTCAAGAAGATTGAAAGTTTTATCTAAGTGAGCGATGTCTTGCGGTGAATCGAGCGGGCGCCGCGAACCTTTGCGCGCATTGAATGCGGCTACCGCCACAACGGTCAGCTCGCCGCTGGTCAGCGTCATTATTCCGACTTACAACCGCTGGCCGATGGTCGGCGAAGCCGTTGACTCGGTTTTGTGCCAAACCTATTGTTCGTTCGAGATCATTGTAGTCGACGATGGGTCCACGGACGAAACCTATGAGGCACTGCGCCTGAGGAACGCCGAACTGGAAATCCTTCGGCAATCGAACAGGGGAGTCGCAGCCGCGAGAAATGCGGGCGCGAAGCGTGCCCGCGGCAAGTACATTGCCTTTCTCGATTCCGACGATCTGTGGCTACCGAGAAAACTCGAGGTGCAGACAGCTTTCATGGAGCGAAACCCGAACGTCGCGATTTGCCAGACAGAAGAGATTTGGGTTCGGGGTGGGGTGCGCGTCAACCCCAAAGCCAGACACCGAAAGCCAAACGGAGACATTTTTCGGCGCAGCTTGGAGCTTTGTCTCGTCAGTCCATCGGCCACCATGATGACAACGGAAGTCTTGGACCGAATTGGCGGATTTGACGAGGATTTCCCGGTGTGTGAAGATTATGAGCTTTGGCTGCGAATGGCGGTCGATCACTTGGTGCCGTTGATTGATTCACCGCTCGTCGTAAAACGCGGTGGGCACACCGGTCAGCTGTCTCGTTCGATGTGGGGGATGGACCGGTTTCGGATTGCGGCCATTCGAAAGCTTCTGCATAGCGGTCTGGTTGGAGATAGGCGCGAGTGGGCCATCGAGGCATTGCAATGGAAGGTCGCCATTGTGGCCGAGGGAGCGCGCAAGAGAGGTAGGGAGGACAGCGCCAAGGCTTACGAAGCCATACTTTCGGAGTTCTACGATGAGCCTAGAGAAGACGGCGAAAGATCAGATTCGCGAATACGCAAGCAGGAAAGCGTTTCATCCGCGCACCGTGGAGCGCTGGCTTAGCTGGAAGCCGTCGGACCGAGATGCTCTGCTGGAGCTAGCTTGGGCGCTCAAGCTCGGCGAAAATCATCTTCGCGACCTGATGGATTGGCTCGAAGAGATTGCCCTTCGCGACTCTGTTTCCATTTGCGATATTCTGCGCGAGAACTCGATGGCGACGATTCAATCCGATCCGCGGCTGGGCCGAGGCGATCGACTCAAGCGAATAAAAGACCGCGTGCGCCGCCTGCGGTTTCCCCGTCTCAGTCGGTTGGAGGATGCTATCCAGTCAAAGATTCGGGAACTCAAGTTGCATCCGCAAGTAAGGCTCTCTGTCGCCCCGGGACTGGAAGGAGGGGCATTGCACGTCGAGTTTAATGCCTCGAGCGGGGAAGAGCTAAGTTCTCTAATCGACAGACTCGCTGGCGCCGCCAAGAGCGGCCAGATCGCGGATATTTTTGTTCTTCTCAGAGGGGAGTCCGAGAAAGAGGGCATCGAGGCCGCTCGTTAGGGCTTCGACGGTTTTTTTGTATTGTCACATGCGACCCTTCGAATTCCAGGAAGTCATCGTTGAGCGCGGTTCCGAGGACAGTCCGATTCTGAGGAACCTGAGACATAGGTTGCCTCACGTTCCTTTTAAATTCGTGGACAGACCTAGAGAGGGTGACGGAAGTTCAGAGTTTCCGGGGCAACGTTTCGGAAACGCGAAAAAGAGCCTTGTCTTAAGCCGTCACAAAGGGTCCTTCTTGAAGAAATGCCCCGGCAGCGATGGGCAGGTATGCTGTAACTACTTCGTGATTAATTTTGCCAGTAACTGCCCCATGGACTGCAGCTTCTGCTATTTGCAGGAATACCTGTCCCAAAACCCGGCGCTGCAGGTTTTTAGTAACATTGATGATCTCCTTGGGGAAGCCGAAGAAATCCTGGCGAAGCATCGTCGGTTTTTCTTTCGCTTCGGAACCGGAGAGATCACGGACAGCCTTGCGCTGGATCCCTACATCGGGTTTTCTCGTGAGATCGTTCCTTTTTTTGCCGAACAGCCCAATGCGTTGCTAGAGCTGAAGACAAAGAGTGATTGCGTGGAGGAACTTCTCGATCTCGATCCGAAAGAAAGGGTCATCGTGTCTTGGTCGATGAATCCGCAGGCGGTGATTGACTGCGACGAGCATCGGACGGCCTCGCTCGAGGAACGACTCCAGGCGGCGCGCCTTTGCCAGGAAGCGGGTTATCGATTGGCCTTTCATTTCGATCCCATGATCGAGTACGCCGGTTGGGAGAACGATTACCAAGGACTCGTGGAAAAACTATTTGCAACCGTGGATTGGCGCAGGGTTTCCTGGATAAGCATGGGAGTGTTCCGCGACACTCCGGGTTTGAAGCGGGTCATCAGAGAGAGGTTTCCGCAAAGTCAGTTGCTCGCTGGCGAACAGGTGCTTTGCCCGGATGGCAAGCTACGCTATTTTCAGCCGCTCCGCGTTGCCATGTACCGCAAGATGCTCGGCTGGGTGCGCAGACATGCGCCGACGGTCAAGACCTATCTCTGCATGGAATCTAGGGACGTATGGCAACAGGTTTTCGGTTTTGCGCCTAGCTGCGAAAAAGAGCTGGGGAACCAGATGACGTCTCAATTCTAGTTGCCGTAAATGACCAATCAGGAAAGCGCCATAGGCTTGTTCGACTCCGGAATCGGTGGACTTACGGTCCTGAACAAAATCATTGAAGTGCTGCCGCGAGAAAACACAGTTTACCTGGGAGATACGGCAAGGGCACCGTACGGGACAAAGTCCGTGGAGACCGTTGTTCGGTACTCTTACGAAAATACCGCATTCTTAATCGAAAAAGGAGTTAAGCTCGTTGTGGTCGCCTGCAATACCTCGACGGCTCTGGCCCTGTCCAGCCTTAAAGAAGAGTTTTCCTTACCGCTGATCGGCGTGATCGAACCGGGTGTGAGAAGAGCCCTGCAGGTGACCCAAAACAAAAGGGTTGGAATTATCGGGACGGAAGCCACCATTCAAAGCGGGGCATACAGTAAGGCCCTGAAGGCGCAGGAAGAAAAGGTTGAGGTCTATAGCCGAGCCTGTCCGTTGTTCGTTCCGTTGGTTGAGGAGGGGTGGACCGATAACGCGGTTGTGTCCCTGACAGTAGAGGCTTACCTTGGGAGTCTCAAACAGAGCGGTATCGACACGCTGATTCTTGGCTGTACTCACTATCCCTTGTTGAAGAAGGCCATTCGCAAGTACATGGGCCAGGGCGTTACGCTCGTTGACTCAGCCGAAGAAGTGGCCAAGGAAGTGGCCGCAATTCTCAAAACACACTCTATCGCCCGAAAAAGCGGCAAGGGAGGCCATAGCTTCTTCGTGACTGACGCGCCCGATCGTTTCGTCAAGGTAGGGCATCGTTTTCTCGGTGAGAAAGTCGAGTCGGCTGTTCGGATTGAGCGGTAATCCTCTCCGGTCTGTGTTTTCGATAGTGACTTGTAAGCCACGGTCGCTATCGTGTATTTTAAATAGCGTTACCCTGCGCAATTTACTAGAAATGGTGTACAGGCGCGATTAGGAGCGAAAGTGCTCGGATGTTAGCTTTCATTAAAAGAATCGTCGGAACAAAAAATGACCGAGAAATCAGGCGCATACGTCCGTACGTCGATCAGATCAATGGCTTGGAGCCGCAGTACCAACAGTTCACGGACGCGCAGCTGAGAGCAAAGACCGATGAGTTCAAACAGCGCCTACACGAAGGCACGGCTCGCTTGCGTGGCGTGCTGCAAGAGGCTCAGACGGAGGCGAACGCCGACAGCGATCGGCGTGAAGAACTCAAAGGCCAGGTTGCAGAACGGGAAAAGGAATTGCGGGAAGAAGAGGGCCACATCCTTGAAGAACTCCTTCCCGAGGCCTTTGCTGCCGTGCGCGAGGCTTCCCGGCGTACCATTGGGTTGCGACATTTTGATGTACAGTTAATCGGCGGTGTGGTTCTTCATGAGGGCAAAATCGCCGAAATGAAAACCGGAGAGGGAAAAACCCTCGCGGCGACCTTGTCCCTCTACCTGAACGCTCTGACGGGCATGGGAGCTCACCTCATTACCGTCAATGACTATCTGGCGCGACGCGACGTCCAGTGGATGGGGCCGATCTATCACAAGCTCGGCCTTTCGGTGGCGTCGATCGTTCATGATACCAGCTATCTGTTTGATCCGGCGTATCTGACGAAGGATTACCGTTATCTCAATTTACGTCCGATCACACGGCAGCAGGCCTATCGCGCCGACATTACCTACGGCACGAATAACGAATTCGGCTTCGATTATTTGCGCGACAACATGAAATTTTCGCTCGAGGAGTACGTTCAGCGTGACCTCCACTACGCCGTCGTGGACGAGGTGGACAATATCCTCATTGACGAGGCGAGAACACCGTTGATCATTTCAGGCCCGGCGGAAGAGTCGACCGACAAGTATTACATGATCGATCGTATCATCCCGAAGCTGCAGCGCGGCGCCATCATCCAGGGAGATCCAACCCAGGAAAAACGGGCGGCAATCGAGGCTCAGGGAGACTATACGGTCGATGAAAAGAGCCGCTCCGTGACCTTGACCGAAAGCGGGGTGGCTAAGGTCGAGAAACTACTGGGCGTCCATAACTTGTACGATCCGCGGCAAATCGACACACTGCACCATGTGCAGCAAGCGCTCAAGGCTCACGCGATATTCAAGAGAGACGTGGATTACGTGGTCAAGGACGGAGAAGTCATTATCGTCGATGAGTTCACCGGGCGCTTGATGCCGGGGCGGCGCTGGTCGGACGGGTTGCACCAGGCGGTGGAGGCCAAGGAGCGAGTGCACATCCGGGAGGAAAATCAGACCTTAGCCACCATTACCATCCAGAACTACTTCCGCATGTACCACAAACTGGCGGGGATGACAGGCACCGCTGATACCGAGGCGCCGGAGTTCAAGAAAATTTACAAATTGGACGTCGTCGTCATTCCAACGCATCGTACGATGATC
>JBFJNS010000120.1:0-8109 GCA_041618055.1 Binatia bacterium | reverse complement strand
GCTGATAGTTAGGCAATATCTCTTTATACCATCCAATCACATTAAATCCTGCCTCTTCGGCAGCGAAACTAACCGGTATAGCAAGAGGCGCAGCGGCAATTTGGCCGCTGGATAAAGCTGCGAAGAGATCGGCAGTTCCCCCCACATGCACCAGCTTGTAATCACGTGGATATTCGAGCCCCTTGGCGCGTAGCACATGCTTCAATGGAAAGGTGATCCCTGAGGTCAGACTCTGGCCGCCAATGGTCGCCCCGCGTAGATCCTCGTACTTTTTATACGTCTTCCCGCCCATGATCGCATGGGTGAGCCCGTTGATCACGCCCTCGACGATTACCACGTCCAGTCCACGCTCCGTGACCTCTATGACCGCGTCTGGAGTGGCGCCAGCAACGTATAGAGCGCCGCTAACCAGCGCCTGAAGCGATTGGGGTGTCCCGCGAAGGAGAATCAATTGCGCGTCCAGTCCCTGCTGGTCGAAAAAACCTTGTTTTGCGGCGACCCAAAGAGGACTGTAGCCTAATGTCTTACTGGCTGCACCGACTGGGAATTTTACTTTCTCCTGCGACAAACAGGGGAAAGGCGACAGTAGCAAGAGAAAGGTGATAATGTTCAACGCAATCAAAGGACGGAGACTTCTCATAAAGCACCTTCCTTTCTCGGGATGCGATTGCGAACGACGTCTGCGGCTCTTCCAGCTGGCCTAAGCACGGAGCGTTGGTGATAACCGGGCGGAGTATATTTGAGCAGTAAATCAGGTGTCAATAGGGGTTTCGTTCGCGATAATGGATCGATCAACCATCGAAACATTCAGCCAGACAGCGGCTAGAGTTCCTCAGGATGAAGAAGCGCAGAGCGAGTCGTGACGCAGTTGACGTGTAATTCTGCCGCATCCTAGATCTAGCTTTGGAGGGGTGTGAGGTTAATGCAAATAGGGATAGAGAAGATGGTTTTAAGGCTCAGCGTAAATAGCTTCTACGATCCCGATGATTCACGTTTGTAACTTGACACGGACATACGCCGAGAATATGATTTTTTCCCTACCTAGGCGCGGGAATAGCGAGCGTGAATCTTACAGTGAGGAGGAAAACATGGCAAACCTCAGCGGCAAATTCGCCATCGTTGGAATTGGTGAAACAACGGTCGGGAAACGGCCCGAGGCCACCACGAACTCTCTTCACCTGGAGGCGATCAGGAATTGTCTCGAGGATGCCGGAATCAAAGCCTCTCAGGTTGACGGCTTTTTAACCAACCAGCCCCTTAACGACGCTCATCGGAGCTACGCCGTTCGCCTCGCGCATATGGCGGGCATCGATCCCAGTTACGCGACAGACCTGGCACTTGGCGGCGCAACACCGATCGCGATGGTCCAAAATGCTGTCATGGCCATCGAGGCAGGCATGGCGAACACAGTGATGTGCGTCCACGCTCGAAAACGCGCCACTCCCGACCCGTCGCCCGGCTATGCGATCCGGACCGGAGATGAGCACTGGGAGCAACCCTGGGGGCACTTCGCGGCAGTGGCAACTCACGCCTTTGCAGCCCAGCGTCACATGTATGAATACGGTACCCGGAGCGAGGACCTGGCAGAGATCGCCGTATCCACGCGCAAGCATGCCTGCCTCAATAAGAACGCCACGATGCGAAAGCCGATCAGCGTCTCGGATCACCAGCAGTCGCGCAAGATCGTCGATCCACTCCGGTTACTGGATTGTTCCTTGGAGTCCGACGGCGGAGGCGCCGTTCTGGTGACTAGCGCTGAACGGGCCCGCGATTTTCCCAAGCCACCGGTCGCAATCTTGGGTATGGGGCAGCACCATCCTCATTTCAGCCTCATGGACGCGCCTAGTTTAACCACCCTCGGTGGTAAGAAATCTTCGGAAATGGCCTATAGAATGGCCGGGCTGTCACCTAAGGATATGGACTTTGCTGAAATCTACGACTGCTTCACGATTACGACGCTGATCACGCTCGAAGATTATGGCTTTTGCGCGAAGGGAGAAGGCAAGGACTTTGTCAAAGGCGGCCGGATCGAGGTCGGGGGGGAGTTGCCGGTAAATACCCACGGCGGTTTATTATCGCAAGCCCATCTTGAAGGGATGCTTCACGTCACCGAGGCGGTCAAGCAGCTTCGGGGTGGCGAGGTTGAAGCCGAGCGTCAGGTTCCGAATGCCCGCGTGGGCATCGTGAGTGGCCATGGCGGGAACCTTTGCATGCACTCGACGCTTATTGTGGGGGTCATATGAGTGAGACACACGACAAGAGAGGCCGGCCTGCTGCGAAGGATCGGCCCTTTCTGGAGGAGCCTGAGGCCAAGCCATTCTGGGCTAACCTGAAAGAGCATAAGTTGACCTGCCAGCGCTGCTCCGCATGTAAGAAATTATTTGGCTTCCCGCCGCAGCTTGTTTGTCCTCATTGCCTTGCGTCGGAGCACGAATGGGCGTCTCTTAGCGGGAAGGGCAAAGTCTATTCGTTCGTGACTTACCAGCGCGCATGGCATCCGGCATATCAGGAAAAAGTCCCTTACAACGTTTCTTTGATCGAATTGGAAGAGGGAGTGCGGCTGATGAGCAACGTGGTTGACTGCCCTCCCGAGGCGGTCGAGATAGGTATGCCGGTAGAGGTGATTTACGAGGATTTCGAGGAGTATACGCTGCCGAAGTTTCGCTCAGCGAGATAAGCCCGCAGGGGTTAAGCAGTTTGAGGCGCGGGTTTTTTGGAACGAAGACAAGAATCGGTTCTCCCCACAGCCGGTTAACTCTAAAGCCTGTTTACTCCAAACGCAGAGAACGCGTTTCGATTGTCTCATGTGTCGTTATCAGAGACATCGCTCTGACTTCGAACGCTAACGCTGAGCCACGCTACGCGATCTGTCAGCGGTTAACCCTTGTGCGCTCCGTTTCTTCATCCTTGCCTTTTACGGCAGGACGACGCGAAGTTTACCGTTTCACTGGTAACTCACTCAAGCGGCCTGAGGATAATTCTTATTTTCAAACACTGGCCCACGTGCTAAGGAAAAATTCTGTTCAAAAGTTTGCGCATTTAATGGACGGACCTTTCGCAATCCACAACGGATCGAAACAGTTCAAGCCGTTAGTCACCGTCCCCTTCCCCACGGCTGTGGGGAGCTTGAGACGCTGCAAAAAAAGCTGGACTAGGGATAAGGCCTGAAAAGCGGTGCAATAACCAACAAGCTGACTAATAAAAAAAGGAGGAGGCTTTCATGGACGAAGTATTGTCTACGGTGGTTCTGGAAAGGATCGGTGACAGCGGCGTCGCTCGGATAAACTTCAACCGACCTGAGAAGCGCAATGCTCTGAATAAGCAGTTGGTTCAGGATATTCTGAGCGCCCTGGAGGAGATCCGGGCGGATCAAAAGATTAATGTCGTCATCACAAAAGGCAACGGACCGAGCTACTGTTCCGGCCTGGATCTCTATTACCTGCGCGCGCTCAGCGACGGCCCGCCTGGAGACTGGGACAGGCCGACTCCGCCTTCGATGATGTTCGAAGCCATCAGGAACTTTCCGAAGATAACCATTGCTCAGGTATACGGCTATTGTCTAGGCGGGGGACTGGCCCTTATGAATTCGCACGACCTTGTCATTGCGGCGGCCAATGCCCAGATCGGGATGCCGGAGATCCTTCGGGGCAGCTTCGGCCAAATGGCAACGAGCACGCTTTATCATGCCGGTGTTCCGATCAAGAAGGCGGCCCTTATCCAGATCAGCGGCCGCAACATATCCGGAAGTGAGGCGGACCGGCTTGGTTTGGTCTCGATGGCGGTCGAAGAGGCGGAGTTGGAGAACGCCACGCTTGAGCTGGCTCGCGAGATCGCCACGCGCCATCCGGCGGCTCTGGCGAGTGGAAAGATCGCCGCGCAGATGGGCAGGGACCTTTCCCTGTCCGACGCAATGAAGCTCGACCAGCTCGTAGGGGCCAGACAGCGGCTATCGGTGGATCCGCTCGCTCACGTGGAGGGGTACCTGCACTCACAAAAGGGCGGTACCAAAGGACACTATCGTCGGCCGGACACTGAGTGATTAAACCCGAATTCCGCAGTTGCAGATATGCTATGGTCCGGGCTTGGGGAAAGCCTGGAGTGGCGAAGGCATCCACGCGCGCAGTTTCAAAGTCTTCGCAACGAAAGGTTTCCCTCAGGCTCCTCGAGTAACCCTTCTACTGCGGAATTCGGGGTCATGACAGACCGGTTAACTGAGTGCCCTGGCGACCTTTCCGCCGGCGACGCGTATGACACGCATGCAGTTCTGCCTCACCCACCTCTGCCTCTATGATGGAACGCTCGATCCCGAGGTTATCACCCAGATCGATGCTGAGCGTCGTGATCGGCTGCGCCAATGTGGCTGCTTGCTACTTCGGCTTCGCGTGTTTAAGGACTATCGGCTTTACTCTTTCAAAGGCAGCGAAATAGTTATTGATCCATTCATTCATTTTTTCCGCCGGGACATAATCCAGGCTAAAGCCTACTTTTTTTAATTGCGCCTGGTATTCCGGATCGTTCACCGTCTTTTCGAGCGCCGCGGAAAGGACGGCTTTGATCTCATCGCTTGTCCCCTCGGGAGCGGCAAGGCCATAATGAACCGATCCCAGATACGTGGCTGAGGGGGACAGGCCCGCCTCCGGTATGGTAGGCGCGTCCGGAACTTGCTCGCTTTTCTCCATCTGGTAAATCACGAGAGGCCTGATCTCTCCCGCTTTATACAGCGCCGAGCCTGAGCCGAGGGTAGTACCGACGACATCTACCTCTCCACGGATAAGCGCGGTCAGAGACGGCGCAGCGCCTTTGAAACCGCGGACGAAGGTATACGGTATGTTCTTGTCCGCCAGCGCGGTCGACGCGGCGACGGTCGACGAGGAAAAAATGCTAAACGCGCCGATTTTTATCGGGCGTTCGGCCCCTATTCTTGCCAGATCTTCGAAGTTCTTGATAGGACCCTTTGCGTTGGCGAACATGAGTCCGGGGGTGCGCGCGTTGGTGCCGATCCAGACGAATTTTCTTCCCCGGTACCTGACTTTGTAAAACGTTTCGTCGCTTGCGATGGCAGTGCCAGCCAGATGCGCGAGCGTGTAGCCGTTGGGCCTGCTCCGGCTGAAAACATCCGTACCGGTGCGCGGCGGTGGCACATTCTTGACCACGACCGGCACGCCCAGATACTTGGACAAGTAGGGTGTCATCGACCTGGCAGACGAGTCGGAGGCCCCGCCCGGCGCGAAGGTCACGATGAGATCTATATGCCCGGTCGGATACTTGGCCTGGGCGAAGGCGGAGCTGTAAACTGTAACGCCGAGTATGAGGATCAGGGTACAGACGGCCATGCGCCGGCTCACATCCCGCCACGATTTCTCACATTGCAGCTTATCCATGATAACCCTCCTTTCGCTATTCCCAATATTTGCAGCGTTTCAAACCAGCAGAGAAGAAGCACTCTGACCCCCAGCATCAGCCACCGCTTCTGTCACAAGTGATCTGCGACGCGCCCAGTGCACTGATCGTATCTTCCGGGCATTCGGCATAGGCGAGCTCGTTGGTTCACAAAGGCGGTATGATGCCACCGCCCAGAACATCGGGAATGATCTCTGGAAGCACACCAGGCCAGAGCCTCAACATAAACCCTTTGTCGACAATGAAGTAAATCAAGACGCCTGATAAGGCTCCCGCTACCATGGCTCTCAGCAAAGGGGTTCGCCCTTCGATCTTCAGAAACAGGAAAAGGAACAGCCCGGCCGACACGAAAAATCCCAAAAGAAACGTGGTAGCGAAAAAACCGGCTATCCATGCGAGAACCTGAAACACCCTAAGCCGGTTGACAGGCCCGGCATCCTCTTCATCCACTGGATTATTGTTCGATTCCGGCATCGCTCCGCCCCAGAGGTTCTCGATTCCCATCTCCAGAGACTTCTGGGTGCCAGGAAAAAACTCCAGAATGAGGCTCGCGAGAAGTATCAGAAGGGTCGGAAAACCAACGATCCAGGGGACGAGCCGGGCGTTAAAGCCGTAGTCGAAAGAAATAATGACCATAGTCAGAACAGACACAAAGAGGAAGATGGTGAACAAAAAAGATTCCCTGTTGAACGGTTTCGCTACGACCCGCTGCGGCAGCGCCGCTCTCGACCTGCGGAACTTTAATAACGGCACCCCCAGGAGAACCACAATCAGACCAAGCAAGATGAGAGAAATTGGCCGGGTAAAGAAAATGGCATAGCTGCCATAAGCAATCATCAGGGACTGATGGAACGCATCCTCCACGAGGGCGCCGAGGATGAAGCCAATGGCAAAGGTAATGACCGGGAAACCAAGCCGTTTGAGCGCAAAGCCGAACACTCCAGCCGCAAACGTGAGAGCGATATCCCAAAGGTTGCCCCGCACGGCCAACGATCCCAGGGCCGCCAGGATCAGCGCGCCTGGCGCAATATAGTAGACCGGCACAAATGTAAGTCCGGCCAGGGGTCGGGCAAGAAAGATGACGAACAGTCCGGCTAGCAAGTTGGATAACACGAGGCCGAGAACCACAGTCATGACAATGTCCATGTGGTATTTGATTAGCAAGGGTCCGGGCTCGAGCCCGTGGAGGATCAGAGCCCCCATGAACACGGCCATTTCGGCGCTGCCCGGTATGCCAAAGGCCAGTGTCGGCAGCACAGCCCCTCCATCCTTGGCGTCGTTGGCCGATTCCGATGCGACGATCCCTTCCGCATAACCTGTGCCGAACAATCCGGGGTTCTTCGAGGATTGGATCGCCGTCGTATATGAAATAAAATTCGCCACCGACCCACCAATCCCCGGTATGATCCCCACGATGGTCCCGATGGCCGATCCACGCAAGAAGGTTCCCGGGTAAGAAAACATCTCTCTCATTCCCTGAAAAATCTGGCGCAGCCCTTTCACCGCAAAGATTTCGGTGCCCTTGCTCGCGATGGTTCCTCCTCGGCTGGTGTAGATGATCATCTCGCTGACCGCGAATAAGCCGATAAAAAGAGGTATCAGCGGGAGGCGGTCCCAGAGGTACTCGCTCTCTCCCGACCATCGTGTCACGGTGAACATATCGCTGTTGCCAATGAAGGATACCAGAATCCCGCATCCGCCCGCGGCCAGACCTTTAAACAGGTTTCCGCGCGCGGCGAACGTAATCGTCAGCAATCCGAAAAAGACCAGCCAGAAGAATTCTGGTGGCCCGAAGGACAGCACGATAGGCCGCACGGCGGGAATCAACAGGACCAGGACCATGATGCCGAACAGGGCACCCAACGCAGACGATACGGCCGCAAGGCCCAGAGCCCTGCCAGCCTCGCCCCTTCGAGCCATCGGGTAACCGTCGAAGCAGGTCGCTGCATTGATCGCCGTACCGGGAGTGTTGAGGAGTATGGCTGTGACCGAGCCGCCTTCGGAGACGGCGCCCATGATTCCAGCGTAGAAGAACATGGCTATGAGAGGGTCCCAACCAAATGTAAAGGGCATGGCCAGCGCGAGCCCCTGGACACCACCTAAACCGGGCATTAAACCCAGGATGAATCCGAAGGCGCTACCCAGGAAGATCACCAGAAGAACTCCGGGATCTGCCAAGCGGCCTACCGCATCGATCAAAGCTTCGGCCATTCGGCTACCCCACTCTCGCCTGAGCCCGACCCATTGCCGTTTGTCGCCGTAAGGTTAGATTATTCGCCTATGGCCGGAACGCGCGGGTTCTTCAATCAATCAGAAACAGAGGAGACCGTTCCGACCAACTGAGTCTGATCATATTGAACGGGGAGATCTTGTGTCAAACAAAGAGTTGCGCCTGTTCGAGCCGGCACTTCCCGCATTGGAGTGCCCCGGCGCCGCCCGTGAAGATTAGTCTGCTGTTCATCAACCGCCGGCAAATCCCTTGGGATTGATCAAGGCCCTTCGATGCGTTCCCGTTCCAATCAAGATCCCCTGGTCGTTGGTGGCGGATACGGAGAATCGAAGCTTGTTTTTTTCCACTTCCAATAGCTGAACTGTCACGGTCACGCTCTGACCGATCTTGGTTGCCGCTATATGCCGGACATCGACATGGATGCCTACAGTTTTTTCGTTTTCGTCTACATAGGGGAGAATCAACTGAACGCTGGTCCG
>JBFJNS010000119.1:0-8133 GCA_041618055.1 Binatia bacterium | reverse complement strand
GTGGTCAATAGGCCGATGCCTTGTAGGCCACCCCGCCAGCCCCGTCGAGTGGTTTTTCCCACGGTTGGGGCCTGACGGAACCTTTTCGTTCGTGTGCCCACGGGCTCCAGTCCCACCTCTGTGGAGCCTGAAACTGTGCCGAGGGACCGTCAAGAGACTTTTGGGACACTAAACTAGCTGACCGCTTTGTCATGCGAGTTTTTGTGGGATTGGGATTAATATCGGCCAGTTCGAGAGCGGGGAGTAGCAGGGCTTGGATCCCGCCTGCCGGAGCGACGGCGAGCCCACCATGACCACAGCGGAAGAATTGTTTTCCACAGGCCCAATATTTCTAGACCTAACCTCGCGAGGCCCCGTCCGCGTCCGCTGAGCAGCAAGCCCGAAGCCCCCGCGATCAACAGGGGGTGGCCCTTCAGCGCATTCCCGACGCTCATCAAGGTTGTCCGTAAGTCCAACGAGATGCGGCAACGCCGGCATAACGCGGCGAGATCTTCCCGCTCTTGCGCGCATTGAAAGATGAGCGCCTGCTTGCGCCGGGCAAGCTCCTCTTTTCGGCTACTCACGATATGCGGCCTTCAGGCGTTCGCGATCTTTGGTTAGTTCGGCCAATGTGGCGGACAAAAGCCTCGGCCGCTGCGAGATCTTCTTGCGCAGAATCAAACCGGCCGTGAGCCCGATGCCGAGATATAACAAGGCCAGGCACCCGAGCGCATAGAGCCAGCCGCTTTCCCAGAATAGGCCTACAATAAAGATGGTAAGAAGAATAATCCCCAGGCTGAGACTAAAGTACAAAAGCATTGTGAGCAGCAAAGTCTGCTTCAGCCGCTCAAACTCCTCTTCAATCTCGACGATGGCAAGCTCGATGCGCGTGTGCAGGCCGGATGTTAGCGCTGTAAAGGATGTCTTGAGCGAGCGCAAAAACCCCTGCGAACCGCGGCTGCTCGCGTTACCGCCTGTCTCAGCCATTGTCGTCGGATTAACTGCGACGGATCAGCAGCCCGAGCACCAAACCGACACTGGCTGCGATGCCCACCGCACTCCAGGGGTTTTCCCGGACATAGTCGTCTGCGATCTCGGCGCACTCCTTTGATTTCTTAACTAAGACTTTCTCCGCTTCCGCCAGTGCCTTTTTGCCCTCGACCAAACTCTGCTCGACCTTCTGCCGCGCCACGCTCACTTTCTCCCCGGCCTGGGAGGCTGTTATTTTAAAAAGCTCCTCCGCATCACCGACTAAGGCTTTTAGGTCATTGACGAGTTTTTCCGTTGCCGCCTCACTCATAAAGCCTCCTTTACGTTACAAACAATGGCTTGTTCGCATCATAGTCAGCAATTATCGGGTATTCAAGGACCAGAAAAATTACCGTCGACGCTTTGCGCCCTCAGTTGATTCCAATTACTACCTCGTAGTATAAGCTTTATTTTCAGCGGTTTGGCAGTAAAAAGGGAGGAATCAAACATGACGGTACGGCAACGAACCCGGGTTGTGTGCATTCTTTTGATGGGTTTTCTAACGGCGCCACTTGCCTCTTGGGGGCAGACGATTCCCGATCCTAAGCTCGTTGAGGGTGCGAAAAAGGAAGGCCAGCTGGTTTACTACACGACCATGACTTTGGATCAAAGCAAACAGACGGTGGATCGGTTTGAGAAGAAGTACCCCTTTGTCAAGGTTACACTCTATCGGACGGGGGGCGGTCCGCTGTTGAATAAGATATTTACCGAATCCCGAGGGGGGCGGCATGACTGGGATGTGGTGGTCGGGAGGGGAGAAATGGTTCTTCCTCTCATGCAGAGAAAGCTGCTGGCTTCGTACCTTACTCCCGAAACCGGCATGATCGATAAAGAGCTGGTGGATAAGGAGGGTTATTGGGCGGCCTATTACGTCAACAGTTATGTGCTCGGTTGGAACACGAAACTGGTGAAGCGAGAGGATGTGCCGAAGAATTACGAAGAGCTGCTCAACCCCAAATGGAAGGGAGGGCAGATCTCGCTCGATACCGAGGCCTACGGCATGTTCGAGGGTCTCAAGGGCGTCTGGGGCAATGAGAAGACCGTCGCCTATTTCAAAAAGCTTGCCGCCATGGACCCGGTCTTGAAGCGCGACAACACGGAAAGGGTGCAGCTCACCGTTGCCGGCGAATATCCCTTAATCATCGCCTATAACCAGACCATTCAACGAATGACTAGCCGGGGCGCTCCGATAGACTGGCTTCCTCTCGAACCGGTGGTCACCCAGGTGAATCCCGCCATGATTGGGTCCAAGGCCCCTCACCCCAACGCGGCGCGCCTATTTTATGATTTCATCCTTTCGAAAGAAGGCCAAGAAATGCTAAGAGGCTTTCAGAGGATTCCCGTGCGCAAGGACGTCGATCCGGACCCGCCGCGGCTTTTCAGGGGATTCAAATATGTGATCGAGAACCCCGAGGACTATCAGGACTTCAACGCAACAGTGAAGCAATACCTTGAGATTTTCAAGCTACGGTAGCCTGGTAGGCATCAAATACAGAGGCAAAGGCAGAAGGCATTGCCGCCGAGACCCTTAGGCGTGCCTCCTGCCTGCCCTGTTAGTTCCCAAACGGATTTCTCAGCAGGATCGTTTGCTCTCGGCTTGGCCCTACGGAGATCAACACTATCTCCGTGTCAACGACTTGCTCAAGCCGGCGGACATATTTCTGAGCGTTTGTCGGTAGGTCGGAAAGCTGCCTTGCCCCGTCGAGGGGCGCCTCCCATCCCTCCATCTCTTCGTACACCGGTTGGGCTTGCTGCATGACTTTCGAGCTCGCGGAAAACTCTTGCAGCGTGTTCCCGCCGTAGCGGTAGGCGGTGCAAATGGGGATTTTTTTGAAACCGGTCAAGACGTCGAGTTTAGTCAAAGCGAGGCCCGTAATGCCGTTCATACGGACCGCGTGACGCACGCCGACCGCGTCAAACCAGCCGCAACGGCGCGGCCTGCCGGTTGTGGCGCCGTATTCGGCGCCCTCGCGTTTGAGCGTTTCCCCCTCGGGCCCGTGAATTTCAGTGGGGAAGGGACCGCTTCCCACGCGTGTCGTATAGGCCTTCGAAATTCCCACAACTTGATGAATGTGGCGCGGTCCCACGCCGGTGCCGCTGCACACGCCTCCGGCGACCGTATTTGAGGAGGTTACGAAAGGATAGGTTCCGTGATCGACATCCAAAAGCGTTCCCTGCGCGCCTTCAAACAAGACCTGCTTGCCGGCTCGCATCTCGCGGTCGAGCAAAAGGCCGGTGTTGGTCACGTAGGCCTTCAGTTTTTCTCTATACGCCGCGTAGCTGTCATGCAGTTCGTTGAAGTCGAGCGTTTTCTCTTTGAGAATCGCCTTTAGGTAAATATTCTTCTCTTCAATGTTGCGCTGGAGTTTTTCTTGGAACGTTTCTTCTTCCAGTAGATCAATAAAGCGGATGCCCACCCGGGCCACTTTGTCTTCGTATGCCGGTCCGATCCCGCGGCCTGTCGTGCCGATCATCCCTTCGCCGCGCAATCGTTCGCGAGCCAGGTCGATGGCTTTATGGTAGGGCATGATGACATGGGCTTCTTCGCTGATGCGCAACTGAGAGTCGTCTGTCAGATGGCCTTCGGCTTTGAGAGAGGCGATTTCTCCCAGGAGAACCTCGGGATCGACGACCACGCCGTTGCCAATGACACAGAGCTTCTTCGGGTGTAGCGCCCCTGAGGGAATGAGATGGAGGACCGTTTTCTTGCCGCCGACAACCAAGGTGTGCCCCGCGTTGTTGCCGCCCTGGAAGCGAACAACGATGTCTGCGTAGCGCGTGAAGAGATCGACGATCTTACCTTTGCCTTCGTCTCCCCACTGCGCGCCGATGATTGCGACGTTAGCCATTCGTTAGCGAAAATTCCGTCCTGGGTTATCGAAATCGATTCGCCGCCGGAAATCCAAATTTGTCAATCGGGTTACAGTTTCACCAGTTCCGCCGACAGGATTTGCGGGAGGTTGCGGAGTTCCTCGAGCGTTTCCTTGGGAATTTCGTTATCCACGTGAATGAAGGAAATGGCGTTGCCGCCTTTTTCTCCCCGCCCCAACTCCATCCCAGCGATGTTGATGCCTCTGTGGCCAAGCAGTGTGCCGACGGCGCCCACAACACCAGGTACATCGCGGTTGTGTAGGATCAGAATGTATCCCTCCGGGACCGCCTCAAGATAAAAGCTGTTAACCTTCACGATCTTCGGAGTGCGGCTGCCAAAAATCGCCCCTTCCACCTCGCGATCCAAGTCCTTGGCTTTGATCCTGACCATAATGGAGCTGGCAAAGTCGCCCGCCTGACTGCTCTTCGACTCCACAACGGTAATGCCCCGCTCGCGGGCAACCAGGGGCGCGTTAACATAATTGACGCCTGATTCCATGACCGGGGTGAGTATGCCTTTGAGGACCGCAAGAGTCAGCGGCGCGACATCGTATTTCGTGACATCGCCCCGGTACTCCACGTGGACTTCTTTCGGCAGTGTATCGGCCATCTGCACCTGGAGGCTACCGAGCTTTTCCGCCAGAACTAAATAGGGCCGAAGGAACTCTAACAGCTCCGGGCTCACCGACGGGACGTTGACGGCATAACGCACGACTCCCTTGGAGAGGAAGTCCACCATCTGTTCCGCCACCGCGATGGCGACGTTTAGCTGGGCCTCGTCGGTCGACGCTCCGAGATGAGGGGTGGTAATAACCTGGTCCATTTTCACGAGCGCGTGATCCGGAGGAGGCGGTTCGTCGACATAGACGTCAAGTGCGGCTCCGGCAACTTTGCCCTCTCGGATGGCCTCGGCGAGTTCTTTCTCGTCAATAATGCCACCGCGAGCGCAGTTGATAATGCGCACTCCCTTTTTCATCTTCGTAAACGCGTCGCGATTGACGAGTCCTTGAGTTTCCTGCGTCAGCGGCACATGGACCGTTATGAAATCGGATCTGGCGAATATTTCGTCGAGGCTCACAGGCTCGACACCCATGCGGGCGATGTTTTCTACGGCGATAAAAGGGTCGTACCCGATGACTTTCATCCTCAGACCGGCGGCGCGTTCGGCGACAATTCGTCCAACGTTACCCAGTCCGATAATCCCCAGGGTTTTATTGCAGATCTCGACCCCGACGTATTTATTTCTTTCCCACTTACCGTTTTTCAGCGATGCAACGGCCTGGGGGATGTGGCGCGCCAGGGCAAGCATCAAGGAAATCGTGTGCTCTCCGGTGGTCACATTGTTACCGCCGGGAGTGTTCATCACGACCACGCCCTTTTTGCTTGCCGCGTCAACATCGATATTTTCATAACCGACACCGGCCCGGCCGATAACCTTCAAATTTTTCGCCGCTTCGATCAGTTGCGCCGTGATTTTGGTGCCGCTGCGAATCACCCAGCCATCATAATCACCGCAAATCTTCTGCAGTTCGTCGGGCTTCAATCCCAAACGAACGTCAACCTCGAAATCACCGGATCGTTTGAATACCTCAAGACCTTGAGGGGCGAGAGAATCGCTTACTAGGATCTTCATGGGTTAATCCAAAGCCTCCATAAGGACTTCTTCCGCGGCCGCTACGCCCCTCCCAAAAGGGAGTTCGGCGCCGAATTTTCTCAATGCCATTTCCAGAGCGGCGATGGCCGTGATGACATCGAAGGCCCCCATGTAGCCTACGTGCGCGATGCGAATGACCTTGCCCTTGAGCTGGTCCTGGCCCTCGGCAAGCGTCACTCCCATGCGGTCGCGCAAGTACTCCAAAACCTTGTCTGCGTCTATGCCCCCGGGGAGGAACACTCCCGTGGCAGCCGGGCTTGGGCTGTCCGGTGCCAAGAGCTTCATGCCCATTGCCGTGGCGGCCGCTCGCGTTGCTCGTGACATGCGTGCATGCCGGGCATAAACCCGCTCAAGCCCTTCCTGCGCCAGCAGGTTGAGCGACGCGCGCAGGCCGAAAATGAGCGAGACCGCGGGCGTAAAAGCGCCGGACCCTTTGGCCTGATTTTTTCGCTCCAGATTGAGATCGAAGTAGAAGCGCGGAAGCTTCGCTTTCTTTGTCTTTTCCCAGGCGCGGTCGCTGAGAGCGATGAATCCGAGGCCGGGCGGAAGCATGAGCGCCTTTTGCGACCCCGTGACCAGCGCATCAATGCCCCATTCGTCTGCGGGGACGGGGAGAACGCCGACTGCGGTGACGCCGTCAACGACGAGCAAGGGCCCGTTGCGCGTCAGCTTGGCGATCTCTTTGACCGGGTGAAGCGCTGTCGTCGAGGTTTCGCTGGCTTGGACCATGATGCCTTGGGTATCGGGATGGAGTTCGAGCTGTTTCTCAACCTCGTCAACCTTGGCGGCATGTCCCCATTCCACCTTGATTTCCACCGGCTTCAGACCGAATGCGTTTGAAATATTCACCCAGCGTTCGCCGAATTTGCCGCCGTTAATGATGAGAACCTTATCGCCGGGCGAAAAAAGATTGGCCACCGCCGCTTCCATGGCCCCGGTACCGGACGAAGCGAGCATCAACACATCGTTTTTAGTGCCAAAGAGAGTCTTAAGCCCCTGGCGCGCCTCTTCGAAGACCTTGTTGAATCGCGGTGTGCGATGATGAACCATCGTTTCGGACATTGCCAGGGCGACTTCGTTGGGGATGGGTGTGGGGCCGGGCGAGAGCAAGTATTGCTTAATCATGGTGATCCTCTTCTTCGGCTGTTATCAGCCGCGTTGTCAAGTGGCGTCGAGGCAGGCAGCGCGGAACAAAAGGCGTCAAAGGAAGCTCCACGGCGCTCGAGCCATAAAAAAAGCCTGACTCTCTTGAATTAAGAGACCCAGGCGTTCGGCCGTCTTAATGCTTTGCACTCCCTCGTGGTCGATTCCACGTTGACGCCAGTCGCGCAAAACTTACGATCATTCTCTATCGTAGAAGCAAGGTCTTGTCAACGGTTTCAATTTGCGGTGATTCGATAGGCCTGATTTGCCAACGTCAATGCTATTATGCGAAGATGGTCAAATTCTATGGTACGCCTCTTGCTGTTTGACATTGACGGTACGCTGACGCGGACGCAAAACGGTTACCTTCCGTTCAACCAGGCCATTTTCAATACCTTCGGCATTCCCGGTGATATTCGCACGGTGGTTCCCGACGGCAATACCGATCCCCAGATCGTGCATGATATTTTCGGTGCGGCGAACGTGCGTATCGAGGTCCCAGCAGCCCAGTGGGAGGCCTTTGCGATGACTCTGGAGAAGTGTTATGCGGAGGCGGTGCTGGCGGGGACGACAACGGTTCGGCCGCTTCCCGGGGCCGCGGAGTTGCTTCAGGCGCTTTCGCAGTGCACCGAATTTGGTCTCGGTGTCGTGACGGGCAACTTTGAACAGACCGCAGAGGTCAAACTGAAAGCTGCCGCATTACACGCTTACCTCGGTCGCGGCGCCTACGCTAACGATTCCCCTCATCGCCCCGATCTTCCAGGCATTGCGAGACGGCGTTGGGAGGAGAATCTGAAACGATCGATTGCTCCCGAACGATGCGTCATCGTGGGTGACACGCCGAAAGATCTGGAAGCGGCAAGAGAAAACCTAATGAAGTGCGTTTTAGTCGGTACGGGTAGATATCCGGTGGAAGAATTGCTGTTGTTCAAGCCGGATGCGTGCCTATCCGATTTATCCGATACGGCCGAGATCGTGCGAAAGCTTAAGGACCTATAGCCATTTACGAATGAGGTACAGCCATGCATTACCGAACCATAGGAAACACCGGCGTGAGAATTTCCGAGATTGGCTTCGGCTGCGGCAACAATGCCGTGCTCATGGTGAAAGCGAGTTACGATGAGCAGCGCACAGCGGTGCGCCATGCACTGGACTGCGGCATCAACTTTTTCGATACGGCCTTTGCATACGGGTTGGGCAAGTCGGAAGAGAATTTGGGCCGGATCTTGAACGACCTGGGCGCAAATCCAGTGATCTCCACCAAGATCCGCCTTGAAAGCGATGCCCTCGATGATGTTCAGGGTAGCACTATCCGCGCCGTAGAAGCGGGACTGAATCGCCTTAAGCGAGAGCGGGTTGATTTTTTTCAGCTGCACACCCGGGTGACGTTGGACAGAGGCGCGGGCAAGCGTTTCAGTCTCACGCCCACGGAGGTTCTCGGACCGAACGGCGTCGTC
>JBFJNS010000118.1:0-8136 GCA_041618055.1 Binatia bacterium | reverse complement strand
GTCGCACCCAAAGGGATCGAAGGCGGACTCGATGGCAAGACCGGGCGCTGCACACTCAACCCGGGCACGGACAAAGCCCGAGTCATACCCTCGCGGTACTCCGATCACACGCTCCACCCCGGCGATGTCGTGAGTCTCGAAACCCCCGGCGGCGGCGGACTAGGCAATCCCCTGGAACGGGATCCGGCCAGGGTTTTGAACGATGTGCGCAATGGCTACGTCACACAGAAACATGCCCGGGAAGTCTATGCCGTAGCGATCGATGGCGTGGACGGCGATTTTGTGTTGAACCAACAAGCGACGCGCAAGCTGCGCAGCCAGGCGCGAAGCTGAATTTCGCTCTTGCGCCGTTCGAAGCCTTGGAGCTGTTGAATCGACCGCAACGGGCAGCGCTTTAGCCAGGGCCATTCGATTATCCAAGATTGCCAAACAATAGGGATTCTATGTCCGTCGATCCGATCACCCTCCAAGTCATCCAGGCACGCCTGGCCGGCATCGTACAGGAGATGCAAAACTCGCTCTTCCGCACCGGCTTCTCCACCATCATTCGCGAGTCCCAGGACGCCAGTTGCGCCATTCTCAATACCCAGGGAGAAGTCGTCGCCCAGCATGTGGTCTTGCCCCTGCACATGGGGGCCTTCCCGGCCTGTGCTGCGGGATTGCTGAAGAATTACTCCCTGTCAGAAATTGAGGAGGGTGACGCCTACATCACGAATCATCCCTACCTGGGCGGGAGTCCTCACGCGCCGGACATGGCCGTGCTCACCCCGATCTTCTATGGCGGAGAGCATGTCGGCTTTGCAGCAAACATGGCGCATAAGAGCGACATCGGCGGCACCGTGCCGGGAAGCGGCTCCGGAAATGCGCGCGAGATTTATCAGGAGGGGCTTCACGTTCCACCGGTCAAGTTCATGCGGCGCTTGCAGCCGGTCAAAGAAATCGAGGCCGTGATCACTGCCAATAGTCGAACCCCGGGATTGGTGATCGGGGATCTGCGCGGGCAGGTCGGCGCGGCGCGATTGGGCGAGCGCCGCCTGGTCGAACTCATGGATCGGTATGGCAAGGATACGGTTCTCGACTCCACCGTTCTGCTGGCGTCTTACACCGAAAGCCGTGTGCGCCAGGCAATCGCGTCGTGGCCCGACGGAGAATCCGAGGGGGAAACTTTTGTCGATCACGACGGCATTGACCTAAGCCGCCCCATTCGCATTCATGTGAGGATCCATAAAGCCGCGGACCGGCTTACGTTCGATTTCACCGGCTGCAGCAATCAAACGCAGGGGCCGGCCAATATTCGTCCTCCCTTGGTGCGAGCCGCCTGCGCCTATTGTCTCGTCGCTGTGGTCGATCCTTTCCTGCCCATCAATCAGGGACTCGCTCGGGTCATCGAAGCCACGTTTCGCGAGGGAAGCGTGGTCGATCCCTGCTTTCCGGCAGCCGTAAACACCTATATGCCAACGGCTTTAACGGTGGCCGAGGCCGTCCTGAGAGCGCTCGCCCCCCTTGTGCCGAGCAAACGGATAGCCGGGGGCTCCGGCAGCGCCGCTCTGGTGCTAGGCGGACGCGATATCAATGCGAATCGCGCCTTTGTTCACTATGAGATCTTCAGCGGCGGCACGGGAGCTCGATGGGGCAAAGACGGAGTGTCGGCAACGGCGTTTCACCTGAGCAACTGCAAAACGGCGCCCGTAGAAATTATCGAGTCGGAATTTCCAACCCAGGTGGAGCGCTTCGAGATGATCGCGGACTCAGGCGGGGCGGGCCGGTGGCGTGGCGGGTTGGGGTTCTTGAAGGACTATCGCATCCTTACGGACGAAGTTAGGTTTTCCATGCGCACCGACAAGCATCTGATCGAGCCCTTTGGCATCGATCGGGGCATGGCTGGAGGCAAAGGCTCCTGTGTCATCAATCCTGGTTCCGGCGATGAGAGGAGACTGCCTTCCCGCTTCGGCGATCAGCGCCTGTGCAAAAATGATATTTTGCGGCTCGAGCGTCCTGGCGGCGGCGGACTGGGGCCCCCCTGGAAACGGCCAGCCGAGCAGGTTTTGGAAGATGTTCGACAGGGCTACGTATCGATCGGCAAAGCTCAGGCTGCCTATGGCGTCGTCATCGATTCCATAGACGGGCGCCTGGTTCTCAATGAGGCAGAAACGCAAAATTTACGACGGAAAACGTAAAAAATAGTGGAAAAAGAAGGTCGCCTCTGCTATAAGCACAACAAACTTAATCTCCAGAAGGAGGACCAATGGCAACAAAGAAGAAACGCAAACCCAACGCAGCATTCATGAAACCCGTGCAACCGGATGCGGCCCTCAGCGCCGTGGTCGGAACCAAAGCGATTCCGCGGACGGAAGTCACCAAGAAACTGTGGGCCTATATCAAGAAGAACGGGCTCCAGGACAAGAAGAACAAGCGAAACATCAATGCCGACGACAAACTCAAGACGGTCTTCGGCGGCAAGAAACAAGTCACGATGTTCGAGATGACCAAACTGGTCAGCAAACACGTAAAATAAATAACTGTAACGGTCTTTTCGCGACTTGAGTTTACAGGGAAGCCATGGGCTGTGGGTTGACCACGGGTTGTGGTGGGCTGAAAATGAATTTCGCGAATGCCGAGGGGTTTGTGCGGCGATTGTTTGCCTTTGGGCCGCCCATGACCAAGCCTACTATCGGGCCTTTCCCAGAATCCGATAGCTACTGCGACGGGGCCACGGGCAGGTTGATCGGCTTGCCCGCAAAACCTCAAAAACGATATTTGCCCGTCGTTCACCCCTCCGCATGTTCACGACCGAAGAATGCGGAGGGTATCGCTCCGAGCTAGATTTGCATCTCTTACTGTTTCCCCTTTAGGAGGTGATCGTTTTCCTTAAGGAAGGACCTTATTTGGTCCACATGGTCCAGCAACCTGAGCCACTGTTCTTTGTAGAGCGTCACAGGAAACCTGCCGAGACCGTAGAGCGATAGAGCTCCTTTTTCGCTTACTTTGAGACGCAATTGACCTGGTTTTCGTTGCTCGACCTGCTCGCGGAGCGCCTTGTTCTCCGCCTCAAGACGAGCTAGTTTTTCTTCTGCTGTTTCTTCTGCCATAATTCCTCCCCTAGTCCTAACGGCCCGATTCAGTTTGCCCGCATGAGCATGATCGGTCCGATGAGTTTTTCTTGCTGAAACATCCCAAGCCCATCTAGAGAATATTCACGCGAGGCCAACCATCGTCAAGCCATCCGCTGTGCCATGATTCGGCGGATCGTCAATCCGAGGTCTCGCGCCACCATCGGTTTCAGGCAAAACGCATCCACGCCGAGCTCTTTGGCTTTGTCGGCGTCCACAACATGACTGTACCCGGTGCAAAGAATAATCGGTATGTCGGAACGGATGCGGCGGAATTCTTTCACCAGAACGTCACCGCGAACATCAGGCATACTCTGGTCCGTAACAATCAGGTCGACGCGGTCGGGCGCGGCGCGGAAAGTTTCTAACGCCTCCGCGCCGGAGTTTTTGCCGATCACCGCATAGCCAAGATCTTCCAAATTTTTTCCAATTGCATCCACAAGATCCACCTCATCATCCACATACAGGATGCGTTCCGTCCCATGTGCGCTTGGCTCTGCCGTCTCGCTTTCATCTTCGATGAGCCCGGCCGTACTTGGCAGATAAACACCGAAGGTCGCGCCTTTCCCGGGCGCGCTCTTGACCGTAATGGCGCCGCCGTGGCTCGCGACGATACCATGGACCACGGCCAGCCCCATGCCGGTCCCCTGCCCCGCTTCCTTGGTGCTAAAGAAGGGCTCGAAAATCCGCTCCACGACTTCGGGTTCCATTCCATGACCGCTGTCTCTTACCAGCAGATGAACGTACGGTCCGGGACGTAACTCCGGGTGAATGGCCGCGGCGTCTTCGTCGAGATCCACCGCATCCACTGAAACCTCCAGCACTCCGCCCTTGTCCCGCATGGCATGCTCGGCATTGGCGCAGAGATTCATCAAAACTTGAACCAATTGTGTGGCGTCGGCGAGGATGATTCCGGCATCGGCGTTGATCTGTTGCCGAATCTCAACTGTGGACGGCAATGACGCGCGAATCAGACGCATGCTCTCATGAATAAGCGAGTCTATTCTCACGGGCTTCCGCTCCTGTTCGCTCTGACGGCTGAACAGCAGGATCTGTCGTACCAAGTCCTCTGCGCGTCTTTCACCGGCGAGGATTTTCTGCAGATGCAGCCACGCGGGACTGGTCTCTGGAGTGCTGTTGATGGCGAGTTCCGTGTAATTGATGATGCTCATCAATATGTTGTTGAAATCGTGCGCGATCCCCCCGGCCAACGTACCGATGGCTTCCATTTTCTGGGATTGCCGAAGCTGTTCTTGAATTCGTTTACGTTCCCTGATCTGTCGCTGAAGCTCGCGATTAGCCGCCTCGAGCCGCTGGTATCCGTCCTGGAGGGAAATGCTCATCGCGTTGAAATTCCTCGCCAGCTCCCCAAATTCCGTCCTGTCGTCGTCCGCGATGGTATGGCCGACGGACCCCGAAGCGATCACTTTGGTCGCCCTGACAAGCTCTCCTATGGGCTTGGTAATCGATCGTGTCAGGCGCACCGCCACCAGCAGCGCGAGCAGCAGCGAAGAAGCAAGTATGATAAAAATCACGATGCGCGCATAATTCACATTCTTCATGGCAAGCGCCGTCTTTTGCGCAAGCCTTTCACTGGCGGCGACGGACATGTCTTCGGTCTCGCGCAGCAGTTGGTTACCGATGTTTGCGGCCTCCGACTGAATTCTTAGAATTCGACTTTTATCGGCTGACGCGGTGATGTAGTAGCTCAATGCGTTCTTGTACGCCTCTATGAGAGAGCGACTATTTTGTATCTGTAAGTATACGGATTCGCGGTGATGGCAGGACATGCATTGTTCAGCGGACTGGTCGAGAGTCGCGACATGGTGAATGATCAAATCCAAGTTGGGACCCATGGGAGTCCGAAGCGTGTAAAGATCCGACTGCACCGTTTGGACGCTGATGAACAAGCTTCGCCGCAGCTCCTCAATTTCATGAAGTGTGACGAGGGTGAACAATTCTCGTGTCGTGTTTGTGATATATAAAGTCGAAATCAGGGTCGCCGTGGTAAAAAAACCAAACAGCGCCAAAAGAGAGAGGCTGATTTTGCGCTTCACTCGCGGAAGTCCTTGTCATTTGTTGACGTAGGTATATCGCTGGAGATCAATGCCTGCCTTTTCGGCAATGTCGAACACGGGCTTATAATCCTCCGCTACGGTCTTGATAAATTTATTAGCGCCAAACTTTCTCAGAACGGCTTTGCCGTCCGGGTCCTGATCCATTTCAAGCAACACCTCTGTCAACCGGCTCTTGGTTGCGGGAGCGACGGTTCTTGCCAAACCGAGGCCGTTGGATGGCACCTTGGGTGACTCGGCGAGGACAACCACTTCCGTTTTGACGCGCGGATCCTGTCCCGCCACCAAATCGTATATCGTGTTCTTTGCGGCTCCGATTTCTGCTTCGCCGCTGAGGACGGCGCGGATCGCGGCGTCATGACTGCCCGTAAAATAGTATTCCTTGAAATAAGCGTCGATGTTTCTTACGCCATATTCCCTGAAATAAGCGACTGGAAATATGTACCCTGCGGTTGTGGCTTTCTCTACAAACGCCATGGTCTTGCCGCGCATCGCAGCGACATTTTTGATCTTGGCGCTTTTTCTCGCGAAGACGTAGCCGTGATAGGTAGAAGTCCCGTCTAGCCATAAGGGCCTGGCAATGGGTTCCACTCCCAGTTTTTTGATGGCCATGGCGCCGGTGAAGCTCCCCCAAAACGCACCATCGAGTTTCCTTGCGCTGAAATGGTCGATGATATTGCCGTACCTCGAGAGCATGGTGAGGCGAATTTTGAATCCCGTTTTGTTCTCGATATAGGTTTCGAGTGGCCTGTACCTATTTACGAGCTCGAAGACATTCTGCTCGGGAATGAGCCCGATCATCACTTCTGTTGCCCGAGCAATGCCACAGAGAATCACGACCAGAAGCAGACTACCCATCCAGCACATCAGTTGACTCACAAATCTTCGCCACGCCATGCCGCACCGAGCCTTCCGGGGTTATCCCAAAAATCAGAACCGCCACCAACCGAAGCAGCCGGCCCTCATCCTCATCGACGGGGAGGGATCTTACCTCAAATACCGCTGATTTTGAAGGTGCTTCGGGACAGGCCAAATCGCGCACAAGCCAGCATTGATTTAGACCGGGCTTTCATTTCTTGGTTTACGAGTTTGGGTAAAGGTTAAACAACTCTCCCGGAGACCAATGCGCAGGACTGGTTTCGCGTCGCAGGATCGTGCTATCAACATAGTCGATCTCATGTATGAGCTGCAAGCAAGGAGGTTGACCCAATGAAGGATTGTCGCGCTGCCGTCGTTACTTCCCATAATCAACCGCTCGAGATACAGAGAGTCCCCCTCCCCGAGCCGCTGGAGCCGGGTGCTTTGCTGGTCAAAATCACGGCCTCGACGCTCTGCGGTACCGACGTCCACCGCTGGCATGGGCCCTTGGGCGACGGCGATACCCTGCCGATCATCACTGGGCATGAGCCCTGTGGGACCATTGAAACCATCAACGGCGAGCGCAGCGACATTCTGGGAAATCCGGTAAAACCGGGGGATCGCATCGTGTGGAGCTACGTCGCCTGCGGTTCCTGCTACTACTGCAGCGTCGCCCTCCAGCCGTGCATCTGCCCGGGCCGTGCTTCATGGGGGCACAACCGCAGTGACCGGTATCCGTATCTCCTCGGAAGCTGCGCGGAGTTTATGTACGTCCCGCCTCCCTGCCTCATCATCAAAGTCCCCGAAGAAGTATCCTCAGCGTCGGCCGCCGCTTCCGCCTGCGCCTATCGCACTGTGATGCACGGCTTCGACCGGCTCGGAGCGATCAAGAGCCACGAGACCGTGGTCATCCAAGGCAGCGGGCCTCTGGGCAACTTCGCCACGGCGGTGGCCCGCGACCATGGAGCCAAGAAGGTGCTGGTCATCGGCGCTCCTGCCGCGCGTTTGGAGGTCACCAAACGCATGGGGGCAGACGACGTTCTCAACCTAGAAGCGGTCACGGACGAAAAGGAACGTCGACAATGGGTGCGCGACCACACGGAGGGACGCGGCGCCGACATCGTCATTCAGGTGGCGAATAACCTGGCGGTCCCCGAGGGGCTCACGCTGCTGCGCGGCGGCGGCCGCTACCTGCACATCGGCGCCGGCGGCAAGGCCAACATCGCCGCCGAACGGCTGCCACAGGAGATGCTCTTCATCACCGTGCGGTCCGCCGAGCCGCGTCATTGGTTGCAGGCCATCAACTTTCTCGCCTCGCGCAAGAACAGGTTTCCGTTCGAAGACATGATCAGCAAGAGCTACACATTGGAACAAATTAATGATGCGATGCAGGCCATGGCCAGCTATTCGGTGGTCAAAGCCGTTATCAACTTTTGAAGACGAGAGAAGACGCAACGACGGCTTCTGCGCCTGGCGTGGCCGGGGTGGCCTTTGATTGTCCTGCTTGGTCGATTTAAGATGTCGGCAGCGACCGCGCGGCTATCGAACTTTTTGCAGGTTCAATCTAACTGCGCCCACTCCTTGAACTCTTCGAGTCCCAGCTCACTGAGGGTGTTCATGAACGGACGGCCTGTTTTCTCATGCCTGCCGGACAAACGGTAGTACTCGTAGACAAGTTCGGGCAGCCATTTGGCAATGGTGAACCCCTTGTACTTGCCGTCCGGTACCGGCTCAAGAAATCTCGGGCCAACCCGTTGCCAGTCATGCTCGGCAACCCATCCCCGCTGCGTCGCGAAGACACTCTGCATCAACATGCTGCGATGGCCCGCCACTAGCCCCTCGTCGAGCGTAAAGTTCCAACCCGTAGTCGCGTTGAGAGAATCCAGGACGCTGTTGAGGCCGTCGGGCTTCATGTGCATCTGCGCAAACCAGCAACCGCCGATGAGCCCGCAAAATTGCCTGTACTGCTCCGACAACACCTGCGACCAGGGCCAACCTTTAGGGTCGTCCCGGTCCAGCGGCCCCCACTTTTCCCGACTCTTCAAATCGGGTGGCGGATTCGCGGTTCCGCCGCCCTGAGGTTTCATCCCCCC
>JBFJNS010000117.1:0-8162 GCA_041618055.1 Binatia bacterium | reverse complement strand
TGGCGACCAACCATTCTAGTTCATCGCGATCTTCCAGAATGTAATTGATTGCCTGATTCGCACCTTTGCTGGCGATAATGGTAACTTTGGGGCTCGCTGACTTTCTGGCTTGTGACATCAGAATTCCTCCTCGATCGACAAAAGCCTATAACGAAAGGTTAGGTTACTACAACTTCGCGGCAGCGGCACAGAAACCGCTCTGCAGCAGTCTTGCGCGAGCCCCTAAAGGCTTCACTTAAGGGAAAACTCGACGCGACTGACATTCGCTACCGTTTTTTCTTTCTCTCCGGGTTGCCCCGGCCTTGATTCAACGATCAATAACCGGTCCGCGGCTACTTGGCCCGACGCGAGCAGTTGCTCTCTCACAGCTTGCGCCCGGCGGGCGGCGAGCTGGCGCAGAGCATCTTCCGTCACACTAGTGTGCTCAATGATGAGCTTCTCCATCTCCGCAACGGGCAAGTCTTTGGCAAGGCCGATCGCGTTTCGAGGTTTGGGGAAACTTTCTTCTCCGTACGCCGCCTTCAGATAGCGCGGGTATTCATCCTTTTCAACGCGAACATCGTTGTCGGATGGGGGAGTCTTGTCCTGCCGCACCAGCTCTCTCATCTTTTGCGCCTTGACTTTTCTCTCGAGGCTGACTTTTTTGAGCCCCTCCCGGTCGTTGACGGGATCGATGCGCCCGGAGATTTCCAGTCTCAGTGCGGGTCGCCTGTTCATGGCGGTCGCAAGGGACTTGAGCTTTGCCGCAGCGGCGTCGCTCAGTGTGGCCCGGCCAAAGTCGAATTCAACATAGCTCAGGTCTGCGCTGCCGCCGACAAGCGCGCCAAGCAAGGCAAAGGGCGCCGTGACCGCCTTGCCGATAATATTAAAGATGAGTTTGAGCACGATCCCGCCGACGCTGAACTGCGGATCGTCCAGCGACCCCGTGATGGGAAGATCTACATCGATCACGCCCTCTCGATCCTTCATCAGCGCAACGGCAAGCAGAACCGGCAGCTTGGTTGCGTCGGGGCTCTCCACTTTCTCGCCAAAAGTTAGTTGGTTGAGAATGATTTGATTGTCGGCGCTCAGCTTGCGGGCGTCTATCTTGTACTTGACGTTAAAGGTGAGTGTGCCTTTTTCAATGCCGTAGCCGACGTACTTAGCAGAATAGGGAGACATCGGACTCAGCTCGATGCCACGCGCATTCGCTTGCACATCAAGATAAAGATCCTTCGCTAGCGGGTTGATCTTTCCGCCGATAGTGACTGGGCCGCCTTTATCGAGCTTTGCTTCAATCTGCATATCCGCCGGGGTGTTGCCTTTGAGCTCCGAAATGCTTCCCCGGACGGCTGTCAGGTTGGCCGAATAATTAGGTTTGATGAACAGATCCGTAAAGTTGATGTTGCCGTCCTGAAAGCGGATCTTGCCGATGGTCACTTGCTTTGCTGCCTCCGGCTTGGCCGCGGCGGCGGCAGGAGTTTTTTGTGATGCAGCGGTTTCCGAATCCGTCTCTTCTTTGCTTTCATCCGCCTGAGCCGTAAGCTGTTGCAGATTGAATCGGCCATCCGCACCGAGAATGAGGCGGGAATAAAAGTCGCTGAGCCCGACATCGTTGATTGTCACCTGCAGCGGCTCGAGGGCGAATTGGACGTCGTTGAGATCCAAAGACTTCCACCTCAGCAAATCCTGCGATGCGTTCTTCATGACTGCGGCAAGATCCGTAATTTGCACGCTCCCCTGGTAGCCCGCCTTCAGCGGACCTTCGCCGCCGCCGTCAAAAGCGAGCTTCCCCGTGGTTCCCGCCCGTCCGCTGGTTAAAAGAAAGCTGACTCGATCGATTATATAGGGCTGGAACGGTAGCAGGTCCAGATCCTTGACATCGATCTTCAATTCGCCGCCCAGGGGAATGACTCCAACCGAGCCGGACAAACGCAGCATTCCTTTGTCGTTAACTCGGGCCTGAACCGTAATTGGGCTCCGGGCGCCCTTTGCCAACGAAAAATTCTCTTGACGCCACGAGAGGTCGGAGAGCGCAACCCTGGCAGGGCTGGCCAGGGTCTTGTCATCGAAGACGATTCCGTAGCGATCCAAGACGGCTTTGCCCACGGTCACGGTCCAGGGTGCTTCGGCGCTGGCATCCTTCGCTGGCTGGTCCGGGGCTTCGGCCTTGGCTTTCACGAGTCGGGCGTAATTCAATGTGCCGTCGCTCTCACGCTGAACGGAGCCCTTCCCGCCCTGGCTTTCGAAAGCTCCGACTTCAATGGTTCTCTTGTTGAGATCCACGTTCGTGTTCTTGATGTGAAGGGCGGGGATGCGCCACAGAGGCTCGGCTTGGCCCGACTCATGGAGCTGAAGGTCGCGCAAGTCGGCGTTGAGACCAGACACTCGAAGCACCAGCTCCTTCTCGCCCTGTGCCAGGCTGTGCCCGCCGCTGAGATCCAAAAGGCCGTTTCGAATATCCAGGTTCAGCGCGTGCTCGTAATACGGGCGTAGCGGAGCAAGGCGAAATCCTTTGAGGTCGAATTTTCCATCCACCAACAAGGGATTAAGTTGCAGACTGGCGCTGTAGTTGAGCCGCTCCTTGAATTCCGTTTCGAAGGACAACTCGACGTCGCCTTTCTTCTCTTTCTCGTTGGTGAAGCTCTTTGCCGTCAGTCGCACGTTGGTCAGCGTGTTGCGGTAGGGACTCGGCGGCGCTTCATCGGTGAAATGAAGTTTGCCTGCTTCCAAAACAAAATCGTCGATCTGGTAAACAAACGGCTTCGTCTCTTCCTTGGCTTCGGGGGGAGGTGACGATGGAGGAGTTCTTACCAAATTTGCCACATTCCATTGGCCGTCGCGGTTCTGCTTCACGTGCAGTTCCAGCCCATGAATTTTTGCGGCCGTGAGGGTTGCCCTGTGCGCGAAGACGTCCACGGCGCCGATGTTCACTTCTAGGGAAGGAAGGTTCAATAGTGGAACATCGCCCGTCTCGTTCAGAATTAGCTCCTTCAAAGCCAGATGCCCTGCGATGATGAGGACAGGAGGTCTGTCTGTGAAGTTTGTGAACGAAGCGCTGAGCCGGCCATCGATTTTCCCCGATGGGACCGCGAAGTTGAGCTCCACCGGTGAGTAGGCAAGGTACTTGGGAATCTCGAAATTCTTGATGTCGAGGCGAAGGTTGGTTTCAAGCGAATCTTTGAAGGGGCGCGAGTCGCCGCCGATTTCCAAAGGAGCGCCGTTGATGACGGCCGAGAAGGCGGGTTGGACCTTGATATCGACATGAGGAGGAAGGCTCGAGATGAACGGCACGCCAACGCGCAGCGACGAGATGACATGTTTGGTTTGCTCGGGGCGGTCGTCAAAGTCGATTCGACCGTCGAGGATCTCGATGTTGTAAAGCGCGAAGCGGGCTGTCGGAGCGGCAGGATCCTTGGGGCCGGCGGTAAACTCATCGATCAAGTCTTGATAGTTGTAAGTAAGGTCTTCGTTGCGCACTAGACTGACATATGGCTTGACAAGACGTAGTTCCCGAATCACGGGGCCGAAGCGAAAAAGGGATTGAAACAGTTGCAGATTGACGCGTAGTTCATCGAACGAGACCGCATTCGAGGCGCTCTCTCGTTCTTTCATGGCAAAGCGGCGGAAGGTGGCGGTCATCACCAAGGGGTTGACCCATATTTCCTCTATGGAAACCTGCCGGTGCAGCTTTTCGGATAGTGCGGTCGCAATTCTGTTGCGCAAGAGCGGAGGGGCAACCGTAAGGATAATCCCGATGACGACAACGATAGACACGCACCAGATGACGATCTTGCGCGTCCGACGATGGCGAAGGATTTCAGCCAGCCGATTGCCGAATTTCTTTAGATTGAGTGCCATAAATTTCGACCGATGCTGGGTGAGCTGGCTCGTTTAAATCATATCGCGCGCGTTCAGTTGTGTCTAGTTCACGGCTCATGCAGGCGCTGCCAGCATGAGCAAAAGGGGAGCGTCAGAGAAGGGCGATGTTAAGAATCGGCGACGGCGATGCTCTCCAGCATCGCGTGGTACTCCGGTGGTAGCTGCCAGTGGCGAGCCCCCTCGACCATGAGCCGCTTGTACTCAGGGTTGGGAAACGGGGCATGGTGCTCCCTCTCGGCGATATAAACGAGAGATTCCAGTGGGTGCTGTCCGTCGCCACGGGCCAGCACGAAGATCTTCTCCCGGCGGTAGCCGTCCTCGAAATCGTCGAGCAGGTTAAATTCTTGGTCCGTTAATGCGTACACGACACCCCACACCTCGCTGCCGGAATTTGGGAAAATATTGGCCGTGCCGCAGTTTCGTAATCGGGAATGACGCGCGATGGCAAATTGATAATCGGGCAAGCGAGCCACACAAACAAAGCGAGCCGAAGGGCAGCGTTGCTGCATTTGGGCCCAGTTCATATTCGAACCATAGGCAAAGTAGTACAAGTGACCTTTCCTCCTTAATCCAGCATGCAGCGATGCATTGTACGTGAAGACAAAGGGACGCACAAGAAAACGGCTGGTGTCCTGCCGAGGATGGGCACAGGATGACGTTTTGGTGTCAACGTGAATGGAATAGGGCGAACTTGATTTTTTGAAAAATCTTGCCAGAATAAACGGACATTGCGCTTCTAATAGCCAGCCATTACAAAATTCCAGAAAATCTATTTGGAGGACCAGGTGATGCCATTTGCAAAAATCTGCATCCTTGCAGCCATCTTATCATTGTTAACGTTAATTCCTGGGCGCCTCAGCGCAGGTCAGCCGACGCAGCAGCTTAGCCAAACGATTAATAGCTTTATCGCCATTCTGATGAGCACCCCCGTGGCGGAATTACAGGCGCGCGGCCTGCCGGACAAGGCGCGCCAAGTGATCTTTGCTCGTTTCGATTTCTCGGAGATGACGAAGCGCTCTTTGGGGGCACACTGGAACACCCTCAATGCGAAGGAGCAGATGGAATTCGTCGAGGCCTTTACCCAGCGCTTGCTACATTCCTACGGTAGAACGCTACACTCCTACGGTGGCGAAAAAATCCAATTCAAGGGAGAAGTGCAGGATCGCATGCACGCGCGCGTGGAAACTACGGTTACAGGTGACCGGGGTGAGACCGTTCCCATCGATTACAAGTTGCATGACATAAACGGCGAGTGGAAGGTGTACGATGTCGTCATCGATTATGTGAGTCTGGTGGCCAACTACCGGGCACAATTCGCGCGCGTCATCGCCAGATCTTCCGTGCACGAGTTGCTGCAAAAAATAAAAAATCAGGATCGATCCTCCTGAGATCCGGCCTTCGAATCAGGTAATCGGCGCAGAGCGGAAAATCCGCGCGGGAACGCAAATCGATATGGCGAGGCGCCGGGCCAGTCAGGGCTTGGCTTGCATGGATTTCTTTGGCGGCCGGGCGAGTAGAATCAAAACCGAGGAAGTAAACAGCGCGGCGGCAAAAATCGAGAACGAGACGTAGTAACTGCCAGTCGCGTCGAAAAGAAAACCAAAAAAGGGCGCACCACTGGCGGCGAACAAGTGAGAGAAAAACAGCGACGTGCCGCGCACGGTGCCCAAGGAGAGCCGGCCAAAAAAATTTGCCCAAACGATTTCGCGGAGCACGAAACTCCCCCCAAGGCCAATGCCGTAAAGGCAGAATCCCGTGTACACCAATGGCAGATGTGCGGCTGAAAGCGACAATACCAGACCCACGGCCTGGATCAAAAACTGTCCGCACGAGACTTTCCGGACGTCCAGCCGCTCGGCAAGGATTCCCCAAATCAAGGTAGAGCCCAGTTGTGTCAACGCTATGGCGCTCATGAAGGTTGCGGCAACGAGCGGCGAGTAACCAATATCCATGGCGAAGGAGAAGACATGCAGGTTCAAGCCGGCGATGCCGATGCTCGCGATGCCGAAGGTTACGACGAGCAGCCAGAATGTCGGCAGGCGCAATATCTCCGACCGACTCCAGCATACTTCGGCTTCCGGGGCTTGTTGGGTCGGCGGATGGCTGGCGGACCGTGCGACGAGGATTTCCGCTCCTGCGGACGGCGAGACGCCGTCCGGGTGAAGGCCCATGTCTTCGGGCCGTCTGCGCATGATGGCTAGAGCCGGGGCAATGACCAAGACAGGCGTGACAATTCCAAACAGGGTCCAGGCGCCGCGCCAGCCCACCAGAACAAAAAGCCACGCCGTGACAAGGGGTATGCACACCTTTGCCACCCCGGTTCCCAAATTCGCGATGGCGATGGCACGCCCCCGCTTGCGCACAAACCACTGGGAAATCGTGACATTAATGACGAGAGAACTCATGAGCGTGTCGCCGGCGATGACCAGCCCGCAGCGAATGAGAATAAAATGCCAGAACGATTGCATGTAGCTCAGGAGCAGAAATCCCATGCCCGCCATGAGGGCTCCGGCGGTGACAATCCAGCGGCCGCCGTGCCGGTCAATCCGCGGTCCGATCAAGGGCGAAAGCAGGGCGCTGACGACGATCTCAGCGGTCCGAACAAGCGAAAATGCGCCGCGCGAGATTCCCAACTCCTGGGTAATGGGTCTTAAAAAGACGCTCAGGGTGCTGGAGAGAGCAAACGCCGAAGCGATGTGGATAAGAATGCCGACACCGACGATATACCAGCCATAAAAAAAGGCAGTATGATTGTGTCGGCTAACGACCCCGTTGCCACCTGAAACCTTACGTGCCTTTTTTGCCACTTGGCTTCATTCCTGTTTGATGGAGACGATTCAACGGCGATTGGCGTACGCCATCCACCTTAGGCCTTAATCTTCAAGGGGCTGGTTGGCTTACTGTTGGCGACACGATGCAATAATGGTCAGCATGAATCCGGTTTCTTGATCCTGCGAAAAACGAAGTTAACACAAGCTCGGACTTTGAAATCAACCCGCTCCCTCTCACAGCCGTACCTTTTCTTTCGACCGCTTTCCCCTCGCGAACATACCTCAAGTTGCCGTGAAAATACCATGAGAATCAAAACCATATTAAGGCCCGGTTTCGTGGTAGGAAGTTCGGTGAAGCTTCTGGGGCGACCCGGTCGGCGTGGATTGCGCATCTAAACTCTTAGTCTCTGCTCTGCGAGTTTGGAGACTGGAACAGCGCTGGTTCAAAACGTTCAAGCCGTTTAAACCGTTCAAAAGTGTTTGGAACGGTTGGAGCTTTTTGAACGCATTAAACTCTAACTTAGCTCCCCCTTGCCTTCGCTGCGAAAGGCCTGTCGTGTCCCAGGTTTTAAGCAACATCCTCGCCTGATGTCACTCCGGCCGGCGCGATTGAATCACTTGCAAAAGGTCGCCGATGGCAATATGTATGGCACGAACCAAAAGCCCCCTTGCTTAATTCGAGCTTGCACAGGGTCTCTTGGAACGCCACGGAGGTTGCCGATGCTTGTATTGTCCAACGAGGACATTGAAAACCTTTTGCCGGTGAGCGCTTGCCTTGAGGTGCTCGAAGAGGCTTACCGGGATCTGGGTAACGGTTTGGCGGCGACGGTTCCGCGCTACGATGTCTTCAGCCCAATCCGCAACAACCAGTATTACGAGTATAAAACTATGAGCGGCGTCCTGCCGGGCCGCGGGATTGCCGCTCTGCGGCTCAATTCGAGTGTCGTCAAGTGGTACGAAAAGGCGGGCAGTGTACGCAAAGACAAAATCCCCGTGGCCGGAGGCGACCGATACGTCGGCCTGGTGATGCTATTTAGCACGGAGACGGGCGAGCCGCTGGCCATCTTTCCCGATGGTTACGTCCAAAAGCTGCGCGTGGCTGGTGCCAGCGCCATTGCGGCGCGCTATCTTGCCCGCGAGGATTCCACGGTCATGGCGTTGTTGGGCAGCGGCTGGCAGGCAAGCGCTCATCTCGTGACTCTTTGCCGGGTCCGAGAACTAAAGACGGTAAAAGTCTACAGCCCAACTCCGGAGACACGCCGGCGTTTCGTGCGGGAGATGAGCGCGACGGTCGCAGTGCAGGTCCAGGAAGCCGCCAGCGCGGAGGAAGCCATTAAAGGGGCGGATGTCGTTACCTGCGCGACCAACTCCATTTCGGCGCTGTTTCCCGGCGGCCTGTTGCAGCCGGGAGTCCACGTCTCCTGTGTAAAACCGTGCGAGCTGGACGCTGAGGCATACAGGAGGTCCGACCCTCTCATTATCCACTGGCGCGAGGCCAAGCCCTTTCAAATCGCTATCGGAGTCGATCCG